>JADMIG010000009.1 GCA_015478725.1 Chloroflexota bacterium
TGTTGTCGCGCGAGTCGAGGTCGCCGTTGTGGACGGCCAGGTAGGCCCAGTCGAGGAGCTTGACGAAGGACGCCGTGTCGCGCTTCTCGTTGTAGTCCGTGACGAGGTGCCGCGCCTCGCGGAGGAGGGTCTTCGTCCCTTCGCTCTGGACGTCCTTGGCCGCCTTCGTCAGGTGGAAGTCCGGCGTCGGGACGAGGAGGTCCGCGGCGCCCTCGTCGGCGACCGCGTCGTTAACCATCGTCGTCGCCTCGGCCCCGAGCGGGAGCCGATGCTGGGTCTTCGCCGTCCGCGTCTTGCGCTCGGTATCGTGGAGCGTCCATTCGTGGAGCGAGACGATCCCCTTCCACGGGGCGTCCACGAGGAACTCGCCGAGCTCGATCGCCTTGGCGAGGACGACCTCCTCCTCCGCCGTCAGGAGGGCGACCTTGCCGATCTCCTTGAGGTACATCCGGACCGGGTCGTCGATCCCGATCATGTCCGCGGAGAGCGCCTCGAGCTCCTCCGCCGTGGGCTCCCCAAGCTCCTTCGCGTCGAGCTTCGCCGGGGCGTCGACGAGGGCCACGACGATCGGGTCGGCCTCCCCGATCACCTCGACGGCGAGATCCGGGGCGTCGACGATTCCCTCGGGCGCACGCGGGTCGAGGTCGTCGTCGTCCTCGTCGAGCTCCACGACTGGGGTCTTGATGACCCGCATGTTCGCGAGCCGGGCGGCCTCGAGATCCGCCTTCGCCCGGCGGGGACGGCTGAGGACGGCCTCGACGAGGAGCTTGTCGGTGGGATCGACGGTCATGCTCTGCCTCCAGCGGATCGGGTGAGGAGATGGGTGAGCTCGGCTCGGCGATCGAGCGAGCGGCGTGCCTCGTGGTACTGCCGTTCCTGGTCGAGAAGGCGATGCATCGCCTCGCGGTCGCCGCGGAGCTCCGCGTCCGCCTGCTCCGCCTGTGTGTAGGCGATCCGTTCCTCGAGCTGATCGGCCTCCAGGGTGAGGAGGCACTTGTCGATGGCGTAGGCGATCCGCTCGGCCGGCAGCTGGGCCGGATCCGGGCCGGAGCGCGCGTACAGCGCGATCGCGAGCGCCCGCGTCTCGGGATCGAGCGCGTCGAGGAGGGCGCCCCGGACGAACCGGGCGGGCATCGCCTCCATGCCCTCGTCGCCATCGAGACCGCGCTGATGGAGAATCGCCCGATGGAGCTCCCGGGCCACCGTGCTCGGCAGGTCCAGGCCGGCGTCCCGGAGGGCGATCGCGACCCGCGGCTGCTCGTCCGGGACGAGGAGCATGAGTCGGAGCAGCTCCTGCTCGACCGGCGTGATCGAGCGCACGACCTCGTCCGGGCTCACCTGCTCCTGGGCGGCGCGGACCGCCTCGAGCGTGAGGCGAACGCCGCCGTGGTCGGGGGCATCGCCCGCCCTGCCGGGTCCGGCCATCCGTCCCGGTTCGCCTCGCGGCGCCTGGTGGAGCGCTTCGAGGAGCGTCCGCTCGTCGACGGTGGATCGGCGGGCGAGGAGCTGGAGGTACGTGTCGCGGACGGTGGGGTTGCCGACCCGGCGGAGCGTCGGCAGCACCGCGGCGACGAGCCGGTCGCGACCCTCCGGGGTCCGAACGTCGAACCGCGAGGCGTGATGATCGATGAGGTAGGCGAGGATCGGGTCCGGCGTCCGGACCGCCTCGCGCCACAGGTCCGGCGTCTCGCGGATCACCTCATCCGGGTCCTTGCCCTCCGGCAGCCGGACGACGCCGACATCCGTGAGCCCGAGTCCGGCCTCGCCGGCCTGGACCTCGCTGATGAGGGCGTTGAGCTCGGTCACCCCGAAGGTCCCCGCGCTCTGGCCGGCCGGGTCGACGTCGTAGGCGAGGGCGATCCGCTTCGCATAGCGGGTGAGGAGGGCGACCTGGCCGGGCGTGAGCGCCGTCCCGAGGCTCGCCACGACCGTGTCGAAGCCCGCCTGGTGCGCCATGAGCGCGTCCGTGTACCCCTCGACGATGACCGCCTGGCCACCCTTCCGGATGGGGCCCTTCGCCCGGTCGATGAGATAGAGCGTCCGGCTCTTGTCGAAGAGCGGCGTCGCCGGCGAGTTCAGGTACTTGGGGCCATGGTCCGCCGTGTCGCCGTCCGCGACGAGGTACCGGCCACCGAGGCCCACCGCTCCCCCGCTGGCGTCACGGATCGGGAAGACGATCCGCTCGCGGAAGCGGTCGTAGGCGCCGCGCCGGCCCTCGCGCGCCGTCGTGAGGCCCACCTCCGCGAGCTCGCCGGGCTTGACGCCGCGCTTGATCTCGAGCTGCCGACTCATCGTGTCCCAGCCGCCCGGCGCCCAGCCGAGCTGGAAGCGCGAGATGGTCTCGTCCGTGAAGCCCCGGCCCCGCAGATAGTCGAGGGCGGGCTGGCCGAGCTTCGAGCCCGTCAGCACCGCGTGATAGAAGGCGATCGCCGTCTCGAGGACCTCGTGGAGCCTGGCCCGACGGGCATCATCGCGGGAGGTCCGCTCGTCGAGCTCCACGCCGGCCTTCGCGGCGAGCGTCCGGAGCGCCTCCGGGAAGCCCACTCCGTCCCGCTGCATGACGAAGCTGAAGACGTCCCCGCCGAGGCCACAGCCGAAGCACTTCCAGCTCTCGCGGGCGGGTGTCACGACGAACGACGGCGTCTTCTCGCCGTGGAACGGGCAGAGGCCCTTGAACGTCTGGCCGGCCTTCCGCAGCGTCACCGTCTCGCCGACGACGTCCGCGACCTGGAGCCGGCTCTTCACTTCCGCCGCAACGCCGACCGCCGTGGTGGGACCTCCCGCTGTCTGCCTGGTGGTACCGACGACGAAGGCCGGAGGTTCGATGTTCCGGTCCCGTGAGGCTCGTCGGCAGCGCCTGCCGGACATGGCTGCGGGCCTGTCAAGTCTTGACAGGCCCTCTTGGAACGAATCCTACCACTTGACACGGGATCTGTATACCCCGTGGGAGTATTGACATGTCAATGGCTGGCGGTGTCTGAGCCGATCGTCTCGATCCGCCGGCCGATGGTGATCCCGGCGGTGGCGGGACCGCCCGTTCCTGACAGGTGGTCACCAGGCGCACGCTGGTCAGCCGGATCGCGACACACGTTCTCCAGGCGGTCCGATGGCAGGAGTTGACCGCGCTCTGCGCGTCGTCTCACGCTCAGCGCTCGGTCCCGACCCCGGATCGACCCGATGCTCGCGGACGAGTGCGCGCCTGGCGGTCGTTTGACGGAATCGAGATCCTGCGGCCCGGCGGTCAGGCGGCCGGGTTGGCGTTCGTCGCCCCGAGGTCCGCCCGCGCGTGGCTCTGGCCATCGTCGTGCGGCTCGCTACCATCGAAGCTCGCGACGCGGTTCCGACTTCCGCGCTTGGCCCGTCGGCGACGGCCGCCTGGTAGCGGCTGAGGGCCGTCGGATCCGCCGACAGCGTTCTCTTCGACGCTCAACTCAGCCCGCGGCACGACGGGTCGACGACCCGACGCACGTCCCGTGGCGATCGCGTCAGGCGCCCGGCGAGTCCAGAACGCTTCGCACGGCCTCGGCGAGCCCTGGCCCGGTGTACGGCTTCGGCAGGAATGCGGAGGACGTCCAACAGGGCTCTCGACGAAGCGTGCGGATCCATGCGGAACGTGCCTATGCTCTGCGACGTGAGCAACGCAGCGGAACGCTCCTCGAATCTCCCGCTCACGGCAGGCGATCTCGTGGGCGCGTGGCGCCTGCAGCGATGGGACACCGCCTTCGACGATGGATCGGTCGGCTTCGTCATGGGCGCGGAACCGGTGGGCCTGATCGTCTACACGATCGAGGGAACGATCATCACGACGATCTCCGCCGCCGACCGGCCGGCGATCGACGGCAACGACGTGGTCCACGAGGTTGCGATCAGCCTCTTCCCGAACTGGGTCGGCGGGACGCAGCGGCGCCACGTTTCGCTCTCCGACGACGGGCGTGTCCTCACGCTCAGCACCGACCCGCTGGTCGCGGGCGGTCGACGAGGCGTGCAGCCGCTCGTCTGGGAGCGGATCGCGACCGGCTGAGGGCCTGATCCGGCGGCGGCCGACCACCTCAGCGGGCGATGGTCCGCTCGATCCGGCGATCGGGGACGGACCAGATCACGGCGACGGCCAGGTACTGCCCGAACGCGGCGATGATGGCGCGCACGAGCATGGAGTCGGCGAGGGCCGGGTCGACCGGTGACGATCCTCGCCGCTACCATCGCCCCGCACAGCTGCCAGCCTCTGGAGGGACCGTGGAGATCGGCGTCTATACCTTCGGCGAGCTCGCGCCGGATCCGGTCACCGGCCGGACGAGCCCGGGCGAGCGGATTCGCGACCTCGTCGAGGAGATCGTCCTCGCCGATGAGGTCGGCCTCGACGTCTTCGGCGTCGGCGAGCACCACCGGCCGGACTTCGCGGTCTCCGCGCCAGCCGTGGTCCTCGCGGCGGCGGCGGAACGGACGAGCCGGATCCGGCTGACGAGCGCCGTCAGTGTCATCAGCTCGGACGATCCCGTCCGAGTCTTCGAGGAGTTCGCGACGCTCGACCTCCTGTCCGGCGGACGGGCGGAGATCATGGCCGGCCGCGGGTCGTTCATCGAGTCGTTCCCGCTGTTCGGCTACGACCTCCGCGACTACGACGCGCTGTTCGCCGAGAAGCTCGACCTGCTCCTCCGGATCCGCGCCGCCGAGCGCGTGTCGTGGTCGGGAGGCCACCGGGCGGCGATCGACGACCGGGGCGTCTATCCACGACCGATCCAGGATCCGCTCCCGGTCTGGATCGCGGTCGGTGGCACGCCGGAGTCCGCCTGGCGGGCGGGATCACTCGGGCTGCCGATGGCCCTCGCGATCATCGGCGGGCTGCCGGAGCGGTTCGCTCCGTTCGCCGAGATCCACCGTCAGGCAGCCCGCGAGGCGGGGCACGTCCCCCCGCCTGCCCTGAGCATCAACTCCCACGGCTACCTCGCGGACACGACCGAGCGCGCCGCCGAGGAGGCCTATCCACCCCTCGCGACGCTGATGGATCGGATCGCCCGCGAGCGAGGCTTTGCACCGCTGGACCGCGCCTCGTACGACGCATCGCGGACGCTCCGTGGCGCGAACTTCGTCGGAAGTCCGCAGGAGGTGATCGACAAGATCCTCTTCCAGCACGACATCTTCCACCACGATCGCTTCCTGCTCCAGATGATCGGCGGCGGGATGCCGCACGCCCAGGTGATGCGGTCGATCGAACTCCTCGGGACCATCGTCGCGCCCGCGGTGCGGACGGCGCTCGGGACTGCACCGGCGGGCTGATCGGGGTCCGGTCTACCGGTGTCGACGACGACGCCGACCGGATCCGGCGAGACCGAGAGCGATGCCCGAGAGGGCCGCGACGAGGATCGCACCGGCGATCGTGAAGGCGAGGGCGATGAGCCCGCCGACGATCGAGACAAGGGTGCGCGCGACTCGCGGATGGTGGTGGGCGAGCCATTCATACGCGAGGCCGGTGAGTCCGGATGTCGCCCCGGCGAGCAGCGCAGAACCGGCGTTCGATCCCCCGGCCGCGGCCAGCAGGCCGACGACAAGGCCGAGGAGCGCGGCGAGGATGTAGTCGACGGTCGTCGCCGGCGAGGGACCGACGGTCGCATCGGTGCCGGTGACCGGTTCGGCGACGTGCTGGACGTGGCCGGTCGCCGGCGCGGTCGCCGTCGCCTCAGCGTTCCGCGGAGGATCCGCCGCGGGTGCGATCGTCCTCGTCGCGAACAGCCCCGTGCCCGGGATGCCGACCGTCTGGCGGATCCCGCGCCGGCCGACGGTCACCTTCGCGCCGCGCGGGCCCACGGACAGGCTCGGCCCCGACTTCGAAAGGTTTACCGTGACGCCCGGTGCGACCCGGATCCGCCGCCACAGGCGCGTGTGCCACCCCGCCATGTCTCCCCTCCGACCACTGGTCGGGCCACCGTACCACCGACCCGCCGAGCGCGCGGGCTGGCGCGCGGGCCGTCGCGCGATCGCGATCAGGCCGGGACGGTGGACGCCGTGGACCCCGTGTTCGCCGTCGTGGCAGCGTCCGTGCGCTCCTCCGCCCGTGGCACGAGACGGTCGAGACGGGCGACGACCGGCGTGGCCCCGAGCTCGACGAGGATCGGCCGCGCCTCGGCGGCGGCGGCCCGGACCGCCGACTCCCCCGGACCGACGAGTGCGGCCATGTCGAGAGCGGTGATCGCGACGTCGAAGCGGAGGCCGAGGTCGCGGTAGACGGCGAGCGCCGAGCGGTAGTCCGCGACCGCCTCGTCGGACCAACCATCGAGTGCGGCTCGACCTGCCTGCAGCGCGGCGAGGTCCGCATCGCACGCACCGCCGAGGCTGGGCTCGAGGGTCGCAAGCACCCGGTCGACGAGGGCCCGGTCGCCGGCGTGGAGCGCCGCCCGACCGACCCAGAACCGGGCGTTGGGATTCGCGAACGCGTGCTCGAGGAGACGCAGGCCGTAGGCGACCGCGGCCGGGTAATCCTCGCCGGCGAAGGCCGCCTCGAGAGCCCAGAGGCAGCCATTAACGAGCGACTGCGGGTCGCCCGCCTCCTCCGCCTCGCGGATGAGGCCCTCGGGGCGTCCCCGCAGATCCTCGCCGCGCCACGCCCCCTGCCACGATCCCATGTCATTCACCCACTGAATCGTGGGTTCATCGCGGATCGTTCCCGCGAGTTCCGCGGCGGCTTCACGGATGAACGACCAGTCGCCGGTCCGCTGGGCGCCGAAGAGGTTGCTGGCCTGATACGGGGCGAAGGCGCTGAAGCCGTATCTGCGCGCCGTCGCGATCCCATCCTTCGTCCATTCGAGGGACAGCCGTGGGTCGACGTCCATCTGCAACGCGGCGAGGTTCACACCCGCCCGCAGCGCCGCCACGTGCAGCGAGTGGGCGCGCGCGTCGAGATACGCGCCGTTGAGGATCGCGATCCCCTCACGATACGGACCAAGATTCACGAGGGACGATCCCTTCGTGATGAGCGCCATCGCCACGACCTCGTCGAGCCGGCGCGGCTCGGCCAGCGCCAGGGCGCGGTCCGACCATTCCACGGCCACCGCATCTCCCTCGGACCGGAAGGCCGCCCGCGCATAGACCTCCGAGAAGACGGCGACCGCGACGGCGGCCGACGGCTGGTCGGCGAGCGCCTCCGCCTCGCCGCGAGCCGCCTCGACGGTGGCGAGCGCCCGGGAAATCCTCGCCGCGGACAGCTGCGTCTGGGCGAGGAGGGCAGTCGCGTGGAGGGCTGCGGCGCGGTCGCCGAGATCGCGCGATGCTCCCGCAGCGGCCGCGAGGGTCCGTTCCGCGTCGTCGAACCGCGTCGCGAGCGCCTCGATGCCGCCCATCCGTTGCAGGAGCTCCGCCCGCTCAGCCGGTCCGGGCGCGACGTCGACGGCCGCCCGGAGCCAGTCGATGGCTTGGCCGAGCGCGCCGAGCGCCTCCGCCCGGTCCGCCGCGGCGCGGAGCGACACCCGGGCCTGCGCCGCGGCGGCCTCACCCTCCGGTCCGTCCGGCGCGGCGCGGTACGCCGCGAGGTAGTGGGTCGCGAGCGCGCCGGCGAGCTCGTCGTCCTCGAGCGACTCGAAGTGGCGAGCCGCGGCGAGATGGCGGGACCGTCGCTCCCGCTTCGCGAGCGTGCCGTAGGCGACCTCGCGAAGGAGCGCCTGGACGAAGGCGTACTGGCCGCGCGTCGGGGCGCGGGGATCCGTCTCGATGACGAGCAGTTCGCGACGCGCGAGAGCGGCGAGGCGCTGGGCGAGGGTCGCGACATCCTCTCCGGTAACCGCGGCGAGCGCGGCGACGGTGAATGACTGGCCGAGCACGGCCGCGTCCTGGACCAGGACTCGATCGGGGGCCGGAAGGGCGTCGAGTCGGGCCGCGACGAGCGCGTGAAGCGTCGCGGGCACGTCGAGGTCGCCGAGGTCGGCCATCGGCCGGTAGGCGCCGTCGCCGAGGGCGAGACGACCGTCGGCAACCAGCATCCGCACGGTCTCGACCAGGTAGAGCGGGATGCCGTCCGCCCGGGCGAGGATGCGCGCCGTCGCGATCTCCGGCAGGCCGGGCACGAGGGCACCGAGCAACTCGCGCATCGAGGTTTCGTGGAGCGGCTCGAGGCGCATCGCGATCGCACCCCGGCGGTCCGTCCCCCAGCCCGGACGGCGGTCGAGGAGCTCCGGACGGGCGAGCGTCACGACGAAGATCGGGTGGGCGCCGCTCCAGTCGAGCAGATGCTCGATGAAGTCGAGGAGTCCATCGTCGGACCATTGGAGATCCTCGAAGACGAGGGCCACCGTCCCGTCCGCCGCGATCCGCTCGAAGAGCGTCCGCCAGGCGGCGAACAGCTCCTGCCGGCCGCCGGGCGGCGTGCCCTCGAGACCGAGGAGCGTGAACAGGCGCGGCTCGATCCAGCGCCGCTCGTCGGCATCGGGGATGTGCCGCGCGAGCATCGTCGCCACCGCCGCGCGGGTCGTCGGCTCGTCGTCGCCTTCGGCGAGTCCGGCCCGTCGCCGGATCATCTCGCCGAGCGCCCAGAACGTCACGCCTTCGCCGTACGCCGGCGAACGCCCGCGGTGCCACCAGACGGGCTCGACGACGCCGTCAAGGTACTTCTCGAGTTCCCAGGCGAGGCGGCTCTTGCCGATGCCGGCCTGACCGACGAGCGAGACGAGGCGGGCGCGGCGCTCGCGACCTGTGGCGTGGAACTGCTCCTTGAGGAGGCGAAGCTCGTCCGCGCGGCCCACGAACGGCGGCTCGAGGAGGTCGGTCCGACCGGTCCCGCGGCGCTCGGCGACGACGCGGAGCGCGCGGAAGGCCGGCACCGGGAGAGCCTTGCCCTTGAGAACGGCCTCGCCGAGCGGTTCGAACGCGATCGCCGCCCCGGCCGCCTGTCGCGTCGCGTCGCCGACGACGACGGAGCCGGGCAGGGCGATCGACTGCAGGCGGGATGCGGTGTTGACGAGATCCCCGGCGACCATGCCCTGGTTGGTCGCGCCGATCGTGACGGCGGCCTCGCCGGTGAGGATGCCGGCCCGAACGAGGAGATCCAGCCCGGCACGCACCCCGAGGGCTCCGACGCCGTCGACGAGATCGAGGGCGGCCCGCACGGCGCGCTCGGCGTCGTCCTCGTGGGCCGTGGGTGTCCCCCAGACCGCCATGACCGCGTCACCGATGAACTTCTCGACCGTGCCGCCGTATCGCCCGACGATCTCCGTCGCGAGATCGAAATACGCGGTCAGCGTCTCGCGGACCTCCTCGGCATCGCGGCCCTCCGCGAACGAGGTGAAGCCGACGAGGTCGGCGAAGAGGATGGAGACGAGTCGTCGCTCGGCGGTCGGCGGCGGCGCCCCCTCGGGCACCGCTCGGGGATCCGCGCTCCCGAGCGCCGTGGCGCACTCCTCGCAGAACCTCGCCCCGGGCGGGTTCGCCGCGCCGCAGGCCGGGCACGTGATCGAGAGGCGCGCGGCACACTCGGTGCAGAACTTCGCGCCGACCCGATTCTCCGTGCCGCAGCTCGAGCAGATCATGCGGCCTGTCTCTCCCTCAGCGGCGGTCGCGATGGAACACGCCGAGGTGGCGTCGCTCAGGCGGCGACGACCTGGTCGCGGCCGGCTCGCTTGGCCATGAACAATCCGACGTCGGCGGCGCTGAGGAGCGCCTCGCGGGTGGGATCCGACGAGTCGAGCTCGGCACAGCCCGCGGAGACGGTCGCCCGAAGCTGCTGGCCGTCCGGACCGAGGATCGGACGGCCAGCGAGATCGGCCCGCACGTCCTCCGCCGCCGTGAGCGCTCCATCGCGGTCCGCGCCCTCGAGGATCGCGACGAACTCCTCGCCACCATAGCGGGCGACGAGATCGGCCGACCGGAACCGCGTCTTGAGGATGCCGGCAAACGCCCGGAGAACCGCGTCGCCGGCCTGATGGCCGTGCTTGTTGTTGAACCGCCCGAAGTGGTCGAGGTCGAACATGATCGCCGCGACCGGTCGTCGTCCCTCGCGATCGCGCGACCAGCGAGCGATGATGTGATCGAGGCTCGCGTCGAAGTGGCGGCGGTTGTAGAGGCCCGTCAGCGGGTCGCGGATGGCGAGCGCCCGGATTTCCTCGACGAGCGCCGCGTTCGCCAGGGCGAGTGCCGCCTGTGCACCGAGCAAATCGAGGATCTCGCATTCGGTCGGCGAAAAGGCACTGAAGTTCGCCTGTCTGCGGGCGACAGTGATCGCGCCGATGACCACCCCGTCATGGACGAGCGGCACCGCCGCCGACGAGATCGTGTCCTCCGGGATCCTGTCGCGGAGGTCACCCGCGTAGTCCGCCCGACCAAGGGCGTCCGAGACGACGAGTTGTTTCGTTGCGATGGCCCTTCCCACACCACCCTCGTTCGGCCGGATCTCCGAGCCGATCGCACCCTCGCCGAGACCGCGGACCGCCCGGAGGACGTACCGTCCGGTCGCGGGCTCGAACACCGTGAGCCCGACGATCTCCGCGGGGATGACTTCCGCCACGGCGTCGACGAGCGTCGGCCACAGTCGCTCGGAGTCGAGGACCCCGCCGGCAGTCCTGGCGAAGCCAGTGAGCGAGGCGAACAACCGCGCTCGATCGGCGAGGTTCTGCTGGTCCCGGCCGATGATGAGCGCCGTCGAAAGTCGATGGGCGAGCGTCTCCGCGAGGTGGAGGTCCGCCGCGTCGAGGGGAGCCTCGGCCGGCGCCTCGATCGAGAGGACGCCGAGCGTGACGCCCTCCGCTTTGAGCGGCATCGCGATCTCGCTCCGGACGGCACGATGACCGGCGACGTAGTCCGGGTCCTCGGCGACGTTCGTCAGGAGGATCGGTTCGCCGGACCGGAAGGCGCGGCCGACGACGCCGCGACTCGGGTCGAAGTCGTCGTCGAGCGCCTCGTACCCGCGCCGGGCGCGGAGGCGGAGGCGGCCGTCGTCGGCGAGGAACAGGGCGAGGAACGAGTAGCCCATGTGCTCGGCGAGCGACCTGAGGACGACGTCGAGCGTGTCGGCCGTCGGTCCGGTCCTGGCGAGGAGGTCGCCGGCCTCTTCGATCCCCGCCAGCGCCGCTTCCTCGCGGCGCTGGTCCGTGACATCAACCCCGGCGCTGATGACGTGGCTCAGCGTGCCGTCGGCGGCGAAGAAGCAGGAATTCGACCAGGAGATGAGTCGGATGGCTCCGTCGCGGGTGACCCAGTGGTTCTCGTTCGGGGCCGGAGGCTCCCCCGCCCGGAGGCGACCGATCGCGGCTTTCACCGTGCCGGCCTCCGAGGCCGGCACGAGGTACTCCCAGAACGGGCAGTCCGGCAGCTCGGCGCGGCGATAGCCGGACGATATCTCGCACGCCCGGTTGAAGCGGACGAACCGGCCATCCGGAGCGATGACGCACAGCAGCGAGCCGGCGACGTCGATGACGGCGTCGAGGAAGCCCCGTTCATCCTCGAGGATCGCACGGCGGGCGAGCTCCGACGGGCGATCGCGCTCGTCACGCATCGTTCGCCACGCCCCCGTCCGATCGATGTTCACCCGGGACCGCCTCGTCATCCTGGCACATGGCCGTACCGATCGCCGGAATCACGCTCGCGACGACAGACCCGGATCGTAGCCGCCGCACGACGAGATCCCATCCGCCGGAGGTCATCGCCGGGGCGCGCGATAGTCATCGCGGATCCACCCGTTCAGCGGAGAGGGCCGGTTCCTCCGTTGCGCCGGCGCGCGATGGTATGAGACCTCCGACCCGCCGGCCATCGTCTGTCAGGTCGGTGCCACGCAGCTCCGCTATCGGCTGCGGGCGATCGACGATCTCCACGCGATGCTCAGGACCCGCGGCGACTGGATGCCACTCGGCGCTGCGGACGAGCAGAAGGCGGCGGCGGAAGGCACCGTGGAGGCCTGGGGGCGGGCCGTGGACAACCCGGTCGGCGGCTGGTACGGCCTGAAGAAGGGACTCCGCGGCCGGTTCGGCATGTATCTCCCGCCGCTCCTCGAGGCACTCGGCCTTGCGGACGTCACCCACGACCCGAAGAACAACCGGATGCGCGCCCGCTGAGACCGCCGCCGGGGTTGGCGCGAACGGCGGTCCGGTCGCGGCGGCGAGTGCTCCCCCTTCGGCTTCTCCGCGATGTGGGCTTCCTACGCGATGCCGGCGGCGGGCACGGCCGGCTCGTAGTCCGCGTGGCTGAGGACCCGACCCGTCCGGGTCCGGCCGACGGCATGCGCGGCGACGCTTCCGACCACGACGACGCCGAGGTTGAGGACGAAGGCGACGAGGCCGATGTAGAGCTTCGTCCCCCCGGCGCCACCCACCGGATAGCTGGAGAGCGAGCTGCTGAAGCCATTGGCGAGGAGCCAGTACGTCCCCGTCGCCATGCCGACCGCCCAGCCGACCATCACGGCGCGGCGGTCGAGCCACGGGACGTAGAGGGCGAGGAAGACCGCGGGCAGGGTCTGGAGGATCCAGGCGCCGCCCGCGAGCTGGAGCGTGATCGCGTATTGGGTCAACCCGGGAATGAGGATGAAACCGACGGCCCCGACCTTCACGACGAGCGAGGCGATCTTGGCGACCTGCGCCTCTTCGCGGGGCGTCACGTCGGGACGGATGTACTCGCGGTAGATGTTGCGGCAGAACAGGTTGGCGGCCGCGATCGACATGATCGAGGCGGGAACCAGGGCGCCGATCGCGATCGCCGCCAGGGCGAAGCCGGCGAACCAGCTCGGGAAGGCGAACTGGAAGAGCTGCGGCACCACGCTGTTCGCTCCGTACGGCGCGACGGGCTTGATCCCGGCGGCGATGGCCATGTAGCCGAGGAGGGCGATGAGGCCGAGCAGGAACGAATAGGCCGGCAGGAACGCCGCGTTGCGCTTGATCACATGCTGGCTCTTCGAGGCGAAGGTCCCGGTGATGGCGTGCGGATAGAGGAAGAGCGCCAGAGCCGATCCGAGGGCCAGGGTCGAGTAGCCCGCGAAAAGCGAGGGCGGGAGCGTCAGCTTGGCGGCCGGGACCGCGGCGAAGACGGCGCCGAAGCCCCCGAGCTTGGCCGGGATGACGACGATCGCCGCGATCACGGTGATCCAGATGAGCGTGTCCTTGACGATCGCGATGAGCGCCGGGGCGCGCAGCCCGCTGACGTAGGTGAAGACGGCGAGCACGAGGAAGGCGATGATGAGGGCCGCCTCGATGTTGATCCCGAGCGCCTGGATCACCACGGCGATGCCGAGGATCTGGAGGGCGATGTACGGCATCGTGGCGAGGATCCCGGTCAGGGCGATGAGCAGCGCGAGCGTCCGGCTGTCGAAGCGATCCTTGACGAAGTCCGAGGCCGTCACGTAGCCCCGGTTGCGGGCGACCTGCCAGAGGCGCGGCATGATGAGGAAGACAAGCGGGTAGACGATGATCGTGTAGGGCAGCGCGAAGAGACCGAGCGCGCCCGAGCCGAAGACGAGCGCCGGCACGGCGACGAAGGTGTACGCCGTGTACAGGTCGCCGCCGAGCAGGAACCAGGTGACGATCGTCCCGAAGCGACGGCCGGCGAGCCCCCACTCCTCGATCAGGCTCGCCGCGGTCGTCAATGGGGTCGCGGCCGTCATGTTCATCGCCGTCGCGCCCGTCGCCTGGGCACCGGCCGTCCTCCTCGCCGTGGGCTCGATCGCCGGCGGTCAGCTCGGCGCGCGGATCGGTCGTCGCCTGCCGTCGACCGTCCTGCGCACGGTCATCGTCGTCGTCGGTCTGACCGTCGCCATCCGCCTCCTCCTCGGCTGAGGCCCCGCGGCGTCAGCCGATCGCCTCGAGGACGAGGATCCGGGCCCAGAAGTCGCCCTCGGCCGCGAGCGCGTGGCGGTCCACGTCGAGGATCAGGCCGGCCTGCTCGAGATCGTCGCCGCCGCGCGTCCCGCTGTTCGCCCGGCTCGTCGCGTCGTCGATCTCCGGCCAGGCCCGGACCCGATAGCTGGACGCGGGATCGAGGCCCCGCAGGCGGATCCTCCGCGGCCCGGGATTCGGATGGCTGAGGACGCGGTAGAGCCCGACGATCGCCCGGCCCCGATCCGGGGCGACTGCCATCCAGGCCACGAGGTTGCCGTCGCCGTCGAACGGTCCTTGGAGCCGGATGAACCGCCCGCGCTGGAGCACGTCCCGGTTCGCGACGTAGAACGCGATCTGGTCCGCCACCTCGCGCCGCTCGGCGTCCGTCCACGCGGTCGCGTCGAGCTCATACCCGAAGACACCGAAGAACGCCGTCGCGGCGCGGGTCGCGAGGGGTGTGATCCGACCCGTCTGGTGGTTCGGAACGGCCGACACGTGGGCCCCCATGGAGCTGAGCGGATAGAGCGTGGAGGCGCCCCACTGGATCGCGAGACGCTCGACCGCGTCCGTGTCGTCGCTCGTCCAGCCCTGCGGCGCGAACGCGAGCATCCCCGCGTCGAACCGGCCGCCACCGCCGGCGCACGACTCGACGAGGATGTCCGGGAACGCTGCCGTCAGCCGCCGGTACAACTCGTAGACGCCGAGCATGTAGCGATGGAAGAACTCGCCCTGGCGGTCCGGCGGCAGGCTCCCGCCGTACGGTTCGGTGATGTTCCGGTTCATGTCCCACTTGACGTACGAGATCGGTGCGCTCGAGAGCACGTCACCGAGGACGCCGGACAGGTGGTCGACGATCTCGGGACGACTCATGTCGAGGACGTACTGCTGGCGGCTTTCTGTCCGGTCGCGTCCGGGGATGGCGATCGCCCAGCCCGGGTGCGTCTCGAAGAGGCGGCTGCGGGCGCTGATCATCTCCGGCTCGATCCACAGGCCGAAGCCGAGCCCGAGCGCCTCGATGCGGCGGGCGAGGCCGTCGATCCCGTTCGGCAGCTTGCGGCGGTCCACGAACCAGTCCCCGAGCGAGGTCGTGTCGTCGTCGCGGGCCCCGAACCAGCCGTCGTCGAGGACGAAGAGCTCGACGCCCACCTCACGAGCGACGGCGGCGATGGCGACGAGCCGCTCCTCGTCGAAGTCGAAGTACGTGCCCTCCCAGTTGTTGATGAGGACCGGCCGATCGCGGTCGCGCCACACGCCACGAGCCAGGCGCGACCGGTAGAGCCGGTGGTACGCGTCGCTCATGCCGCCGAGACCGGCAGCCGAGTACACGACGATGGCCTCCGGTGCGGCGAACTCCTCGCCCGGGCCGAGTGTCCAGGTGAAGGTCTCAGGATCGATCCCGAGCCGGAGGCGGGTCGTCCCGTACAGGTGGACCTCCGCCTCGGCGAGGAAGTTCCCGGAGTAGACGAGGCTCAGGCCGATCGCCTCGCCGCACGATTCGGTCGTCGCCGGCCGGGCCACCACGAGCGATGGGTCGTGCTCGTGGCCGGATGCGCCTCGGCGGCTCGAGACGGACTGCCGGCCGGGGGCGAGCGGCCGGCGGATCACGTGGCGCTCGCGCGCCCAGGCCCCGCTCAGGGTGAGGAGTATCCAGTCCGAGTCCGGCAGGTCGAGGCTTGCGCTCATGACGGTCCGCAGGCGGAGCGGAGCGGCGCCGTCATTGCGGACGTGCAGGCTCCTCGCGATCGCCGGCTCGTCCCGGAAGATCGTCGTGAGGAGCCGGACCACGGTCGCACTCGGTTCGTCGCGGAGGACGAGCTCGAGCGTCTCGGCCTCGTCGTCCGCCTCGACGTACGTCGACGGCAGGCCCGGGATCGGCGGCTTGCCCGGCAGGATCCGGTGCTCGACATAGCGCAGGTCGAGGACGGTCGAGCCGTCCGGACCCTCGATCGCGAGGGCCGGCACGCGGAAATCGCCGCGGCCCGACGTCGGGAGCTCGAGGGCGATCGGGTCGTCGAGGCGATTCGTGAAGCCGGCGAAGTCGCGACGGCCAAGGTGCCCGTACGTCCGGCCCGCGGCAAGGGCGGGACCGAGATGGAGATGCTCGAGCATCCCGTTGTCGAGGATCCGCAGGAGGTAGCTGATCCGATCGTTCCGCAGGTGGAACTGGCGGAGCCCGGCGTCCCACTCGATCGTCATCGCGATCCGTCCCCGACCGGCCGGAGCTCCCACGCCCAGCGATACGTGCCCGGCCCGACGAGATACTCCGGCAGTGTGTCGGGGCCGCAGCTGGCGGTGCCGAGGCCACGATGGGCGGCGTCGAGATGGACGACCGTCTCGGCCCGCTCGACGACGTCCTCGACGTGATCGGCCGAGGCCAGGTCGACGGCCCGATGATGGCTCGCCGAGACCTGGCGCGGTCCGTCGAGCACCATCCGGACACCCCGGCCGGCCGCGTCCGTGAGGGCGACCCAGCGGACGTCCGCGTGGCCGCCGTTCTCCTGCGGGCGGATGTACGGCACATACTCGCCCGCGACCGTCGAACGCCAGCGCCCGACGATCCCAGAACGGCGACGATCCGGATACGTCTCGTGGGGGCCCGCTCCGAACCACTCGAGCGCCTCGAGGCCCGGCGCGAACTCGAGGACGGTCCCGACGCGCGGGAGATCGGCGAGCTCGGGCGGGATCTCTGCCGTCTCCTCGACCCGGATCCCGCCGTCGTCGAGCGGGCTGCATCGCTGCTCGTGGCGGATGACGCTCCCGCCGGCGGTCACGACCTCCGAACGGACGCGCATCGCGGCACCGTCCCGCTCGATCGCGACGAGGCGCCGCTCGAGCCGATCGAGGCCGAGGGCCGTCCAGCGCGCCGCCATGCCGCCGATCCGGTCGTTGTCCGTGGGCGCCCGCCAGAGGCTCAACGCCGGCGGCACCGCCAGGCGGGGGTGGACGAGTCTGCCGTCGGGATCGAGCGCGACCGGCGGGAGGTCGGTTGGCGGTTGCTCGGAGCGCGGGCGGCCGGTGGGCCGGGAATCGGCCGCCGGCGCGTCGTCCGACGGAGCGGCCTTCGTCGTGGACAGCCCGATCCCGTCGAGGTGGAGCTGGGCGACGGCGATCTCCGTCCCGGCCGGCGCCCACGGTTCGGGTCGCGCGGTCGAGAACCGCACCGTGAGCCAGGCCTCGGTGCCCTCGGCGTGCCGGTCCCACCCCGACCAGCCGGCCAGATCCGCGACGTCTCGTTCGCCCGGGCCGAGGGGAGGCAGGGCGATCTCGCCCTCGATGACCGTCGATCCGTCGACCGCCAGCGCGTACCGCGCGACGAGCCACGAGAGATCGCGGAAGTCGGCGCGATTGTGGATCGCGATCCGGCCGAACCGGACGGTCTCGGCCGTGACCCCGATGCGGACGGGAGCCGCGAGATGGCGGTGTTCGACCAGGGCCGGCTTGGGCGTGCGGTCCGGGAAGACGAGGCCGTCGAGGCAGAAGTTGCCGTCGTTCGGTCGGTCGCCGAAGTCGCCGCCGTAGGCGGCCCGGACCCGGCCGTCCGGCAGGCGCTGATCGAGGCCGTGGTCCCAGAACTCCCAGATGAAGCCGCCCTGGAGGCCCGGCGTCGACTCGATGGCGTCCCAGTACTCGGCGAGCGTGCCGTTGCTGTTGCCCATCGCGTGGGAGTACTCGCACATGATGAGCGGGTGGCGCTGCGTCCCGGAGCGCGCATGGGCGAGGAGCGCGTCGATCGGCGGATACATCGGGCAGGTGATGTCGCTCACACCCTGGTCGCTCGCCCAGTCGAAGCGGATGGCGCCCTCGTAGTGCAGCGGTCGCGACGGGTCCGCCCGGCGCACCCAGCCCGCCGCGGCGTCGTGGTTGGCCCCATGGCCGGACTCGTTGCCGAGCGACCAGAGGATGACGGATGGGTGATTCCGATCGCGCGTCACCATCCGGCTCACCCGATCCACCCATGCGCCAAGGTAGCGCGGGTCGTCGCACAGCGTGCCCCAGAAGGCGTGCGATTCGATGTCCGCCTCGGCGATCGCCCACAGGCCGAGCTCGTCGCACAGGTCGAGGAACGCTGGGTCGTTCGGGTAGTGCGAGGTCCTCACTGCGTTGAACCCGAACCGCTTCATGAGAACCAGGTCGGCGCGCATCGCCTCGACCGACACGGTCCGGCCGGTGTGGCGATCGAAATCGTGGCGGTTCACGCCGCGGATGAGCACGCGGCGCCCATTGAGGAGGAGGTCGAGACCGCGGATCTCGACGCGCCGGAATCCGGTCCGGATGGACGTCTTCTCCACGACCGCGCCGTCCGGCCCGCGGAGGGTGAGGATCAGCGTGTACAGGGTCGGGAGCTCGCCGGACCACGGGGCGACATCGGGGACCTCGGCGATCCAGCGGAGCGAGCCGTCGAGCGGCGGGGCGAGCCGTTCGTGGACGGCGTCGAACGTCGCCCGGTCTTCGGCGCCGAGGACCTCACCCCACGCGCGGCGAGCGACGACGAGCCGTTCGGCCGGCGTCGCCCGCTCGGGCGCACCATGATCGACGACCGTCGGCTCCGAGCGCGGGAGCGCGAGGACCTCCCGTCCGTCCGGATCGATGAGACGACCTTCGAGCGACCAGCCGGGCTCCGCTCGTTCGCCCGGGAAACCGACGACGGCACGGACGTCGATCGTGCCCGTCGCGAGATCGTCGGCGAGGCCGGTCGTCACCGCGAGGTCGGCGAGGTGGACCGGCGCGGTGGCGTAGAGGAAGACCGAGCGGGTGATACCGCCGTGCCACCACTGGTCCTGATCCTCGATGAACGTCGCGTCGGACCACTTCACCACCCGGAGCCGGAGGGTGTTCCGACCCGGCCGGACGTGATCCGACACGTCGAACTCCGCGGCGAGATGCGAATCCTTGCTCAGGCCGACGTCGCGGCCGTTGAGCGTGACGATGAGGAGGCTCTCCGCGGCACCGACGTGGAGGACGATCCGGCGTCCCGGCCAGCTCGCGGGAAGGTCGAATGTCCGCTCGTGGATCCCCGTC
This sequence comes from Chloroflexota bacterium, assembly GCA_015478725.1. Classification (NCBI taxonomy): domain Bacteria; kingdom Bacillati; phylum Chloroflexota; species Chloroflexota bacterium. The sequence continues at coordinate 18,798 of JADMIG010000009.1, forward strand.
GGGTTGTCCTGCGGGACGGTCGGCGGCAGGTCCGGGAACGGCATCTGGACGTTCGTGTAGTGCGGGAGGTCGCCGCTGTCCTGCATCGTCCACACTCCCGGGACGGTGATCTCGCCCCAGTCCGGTCCCGGCGCGGCGTCGGGTCGTCGCACGAGCTGGAATGCCCAGCGGCCGTCGAGGTCCAGGCGATCGAGATGGGGCACGGCGTGCATCGGGAGGCGATGGAGGCCGCTGACCTCCGGGGCGGCCCATGGGCGTCCCGCGAGGAGGTCCACCGTCTCGGCGTCGGAGCGCCGCACCTCGATCGACATGCGTCTCGACCTCGTGCCTGCTCAGGGAGTTGTCGGGCCCGCACGGTCGGCGGCCCTCGGCGTTCAGGATATCGCCGCCGAGGCGGAGGCACGGCGTAGAGTGGCGGCCACAGTCATCCCCCACGGAAGGTGCGACGAGCGATGTCCAGGCCACGCCTCGCGGTCGCCGCCCTCCTCGCCATCGTCGGGATCGTCTGGTTCGGTCAGGGCATCGGCGCGATCGGCGGAAGCGTGATGACCGGGAGCTCGTTCTGGGAGTTCATCGGCCTCGCCTGCCTCGTCGGCGCCGGCGTCATCGCATGGCGCGCCCGCCGCCCGCCTCCACCTCGCTGATCGGCACGGCCGCTCCGGGGATGAGCCGGAGCGCGAAGACGGCAGCGAGCAGACTCGCCGCGACGGCGACCCCGACGGTCCCCTCGAACGACGCGGCGACGAGCCACCCGGCGAGCACGGAACCGATCGGCGAGCCGAGATAGTTGATCGACATCGAGACGGCGAACGCCCGACCGGTCCAGGCCGGATCCGTCCGGCGCTGGCGGAGGGTGAACATCGCGACGTCGATCGGCCCGTTCGCCACGCCGATGACGAGCAGGGCGACGATGACCGTCCACAGGCCGCCGGGCAGCAGGAGCACGCCGAAGGCGGCGGCGAAGGCGAACATCGGCAGCCCGATGAGCAGGCGCTCGCGACCGCGAGTGTCGATCCGGCCCATGAGCGACGCCGCGACGACTCCACCGAGCCCCTCGATCGCGAAGACGGCCCCGACGACGAGCTCACCGAGCCCGAGGCGCTGCAGGACGATCACCGGGACCATGATCGTCGTCATGCCACCGGCGAGGTTGAGCGTCGAGATCGCGGCCCCGAGACCGCGAAGCGTCGGATTCCCGAGCGTGTAGCGGAGGCCGAGCCAGGCGTCCCGGAGCAGGCTTCCCGTCGTTGCGACGACCGACTCCGGCTCCCGGATCCCGATCATGACCACGGCGGCGATCCCGAAGGCGAGGCCGATGACGATGAGCGCCCTCGGTCCGCCGAGCGTCGCCACGAGACCGGCCGCGACCGGCGGTCCGACGATCGAGGCGACGACGAAGCCGGCCGAATCGACCGCGTTCATCCGTTCCCAGAGGTGCCGCGGAACGATGATCGGGAAGAGGCTCCGCACCCCCGTCGCGCTCAGTGGGCCGGTGAGCGACGAGACGGCCGCGATGAGGACGAGGAGCGCGGCTGGCAGGGCATTCGCGAGGGCGAGCGCGCCGATGAGCACGAGCGAGCCCATCGCGGCCACGTAGTCGATGACCACGAGGCGGCCCCGCCCGTGCCGGTCGAGGAGGGCGCCGGCGATCGGACTTACGAGGAGGCCCGGGACGACGCTCGCGAACGTCACCACGCCGGCGAGGATCGTCGAGTGGTACGCGGCGAGCGTGAAGAGCACCGTCGCGACGCCGAGCATCGAGCCGGCGATCCGCGCGATCTGCATCGCGAGGAGGACGCGCCCGAGGGAGGGGACCCCGAGCAGCGCCCGATAGGACCGCTCGCCCGGAGTGTCCGCCGGTGGGGCGATCGGCGGCGGTACTCCGCCGATCGTCACGCGACCGGTCGCCGGGACCGGCCCGATTCAGCCCGCTGGCTTCTGCTCATCGTGGCCCCCGAACTCCTTCCGCATCGCCGACAGGAGTCGGTTCGCGAATTCAGCTTCGCCGCGAGATTCGAAGCGGTCGAAGAGGGCAGCCGAGAGGACGTGGATCGGGACCCCCTCGTCGATCGCGGCGAGCATCGTCCAGCGGCCCTCGCCCGAATCCGAGACCCGACCGCTGAAGCCCTCCAGCGTCGGCGAGACGGACAGTGCCTGGGCGGTGAGGTCGAGAAGCCACGAGGCGACGACGCTGCCCCGCCGCCACACCTCCGCGACGGCGGGGATGTCGATGTCGTAGCGGTAGAGCTCCGGCTCGCGGAGCGGCGTCGTCTCCGCGTTGACCGCGCGATCCACCTTCCCGACGTTCGCATGGGCGAGGACGTTGAGGCCCTCCGCGTAGGCAGCCATGATCCCGTACTCGATCCCGTTGTGGACCATCTTCACGAAATGGCCCGCGCCCGCCGGCCCGCAGTGGAGATAGCCCTCCTCCGCCGGCGACGGGGTCCCCGTGCGACCCGGCGTTCGCCCGGCCGAGGCGACCCCGGGCGCGATGGTCCGCAGGAGCGGATCGATCCGGTCGATGGTCTCGTCCTCGCCGCCGATCATGAGGCAGAACCCGCGCTCGAGCCCGAAGACACCACCGCTCGTCCCGATGTCGACGTAGTGGATGCCCCGCTCGGCGAGCGCCCTGGCCCGGCGGATGTCGTCGTGGTAGTAGCTGTTGCCACCATCGATGATCGTGTCGCCGGGCGACATCCGCGCTGCGAGCTGGTCGATCATGCCTTGGGTGGCGGCGGCCGGGACCATGATCCAGGCAACCCGCGGCAGGCTGAGTTTCGCGATGAAGTCGTCGAGGTCCGCGGCGCCGATCGCCCCTTCGGTGGCGAGGCCGGCGACGGTCGCCGGGGTCCGCGTCCAGACGACGCACTCGTGGCCACCGCGCATCAGCCGGCGGACGATGTTCGCGCCCATCCGCCCCAGCCCAACCATCCCGAGCTGCATCTCATCTCCTGTCCGTGGTCACGGCTCGTCGCCGCGACGTCCGATCCGGCGATCCAGGGGCGCCGCTCGCCCGCCGTGGTGAGGTCGTCTCACAGGATACGGTGCGCCGCGGAGTCGATGGTCCGGTAGCATCGGAGGGGTCACCATCGGGAGGCGCGGATCCTCCGCCCCTCCGGCCATGCCGCACGAGGTGTTTGTGCCAGCCGTCGATCCCGCGTCCGCCCGGAGCGCCCCGCTGGGCGCAGCCGACCTCCTCCGATCGGTCGGCCTCATGGCGGACGGGCCCGTCACCTGGGGCCGGCCGGTGCCGTCCGGCCGACCGGGCGTCTACGTCGTCGAGTGGCCAGAAGCTCGAGCGACGGCCCCGATCGAGCTGACGACGATCGGCAAGTGGATCGAGCGTCGGCAGGACCTCCGCCTCGACGGTCGGCGACCGACGTCGCGCGAGGTCGCCGCGCGGCTCCACGACTTCTGGTTGCCGGGGCAGGTCGTCCTGTTCATCGGCATGGCGACCGGATCGATCGGGGGCCGTGTCCGGGCCCTCGTCCAGACACCGCTCGGCGATCGGCGCCCATATCCGGGAGGCCAGTGGCTCAGGACGCTGACGGGTCTCGAGCGGACGCGCGTGTGGTGGGCCGCCTCCGATGCTCCCGAGGAGTACGAGGATGCGCTCTTCACCGCGTTCGCCGCGGCGGTCGACGCATCCCCCGACGCGGCGCCGCGACTGCCGGACCGTTCGCTCGTGCTGCCGTTCGCCAACCTCCAGGATGCGACCGGGCGGCGGCGGACCCATGGGTTGAGCGGGACGATCGAGCCGAAGCCACCGGCGGTTCCGGCGCCCGGCACGACCATCCGGGAGCTGCCGGGTGGTTCGGCCGACGGCGCCGAGGAGTCCGCCGTGGGACGGCCGCTCGAGCGCCGCGCTCCGAGCGCGCCGCGCCCGATGCCGGCGGACCGTCCGGCCGGCACGGGCTCGCGACGCGCCGCTTCCGTCGATGTCGCGACGCTCAACGACACGCTCCAGCGGATCGCCTGTCGGAGCCTGCTCCGCGAGCTGGCCGTCGCCGACGCAGCGGCCGAACTCGTCGCGGCCGGGTTCTTCCGCGGGACGAAAGCACAGCCGGTCGCCGTCCTCCGCGACCTCCTCAAGCAGGGGCTCGTCGAAGGTGCTCACCAGGACCCGGACCGGCGCTGGTCGATCCGCTGCGCACGCGGGTGATCCCGGCCGGGAACGACGCGGCGCCGACTTGACGCTGCCCTCCGCGCCGTCCCACACTCGGGTCCGCGCCGGCGGGGTGGGACGCGCGGCGAATCCGAGCGGTCGCGTCCAGCCCGTCATCGTTCCGAGCGAGGTGTCGGTGGAGCCCGTATGGGCCTGATCGTCCGTGGTGCGCGGGTCCATCCGACCCGCGACTCCGACTCGGGTCCGATGGACGTGCTCGTCGAGGGCGATCGGATCGCCGCGATCCGGCCCGCCGGGCAGCTGCCCTCCCCCACGGGTCCCGACGCCGTCGAGCTCGATGCGGCCGGGCGGCTCCTCTCGCCACCGCTCGTCGATCCCCACGTCCACCTCGACGCGGTCCTCACCGTCGGGCAGCCGCGCCACAACGAGTCCGGCACCCTCATCGAGGGGATCCTCACCTGGGCCGAGCGCAAGCCGTCGCTCACGCGGGAGGACGTGAAGTCGCGCGCCCGCCAGGCCATCCTCTGGGAGGTCGCCCAGGGGACCGGCCTCATCCGGTCCCACGTCGACGTCTGCGACCCGGGCCTCACCGCCCTCCGCGCCCTCCTCGAGCTTCGCGAGGAGTTGCGCGACGTCGTCGACCTCCGCCTCATCGCGTTCCCCCAGGACGGGATCCTCTCGTTCCCGGACGGGAAGGAGCTCATGCGCGAGGCGCTGCGGCTCGGCTGCGACGTCATCGGCGGCATCCCCCACTACGAGCTGACGCGCGAGGACGGGGTGGACGAGGTCCACTTCCTCTTCGACCTGGCGCGCGAGACGGGCCGGCCGATCGACCTCCACTGCGACGAGACGGATGACGAGCAGTCCCGCTTCCTCGAGGTGGTCGCGGCCCGCACGATCCGAGACGGCATGGGCGGGCGGGTCGTGGCCGGCCATACGACGGCGATGGCGAGCTACAACGACGCGTACGCCTTCAAGCTCATCCAGATCCTCCGCCGGGCCGGCGTGACGATCGTCGCCAACCCGCTCGACAACATCGTCCTCCAGGGCCGCTTCGACACGTATCCGAAGCGGCGTGGGATGACGCGGGTCAAGGAGCTCGACGCGGCCGGCATCAACGTCGCCTGCGGCCACGACTCGATCATGGACCCGTGGTATCCGCTCGGACGAGGGTCGATGCTCGACGCGCTCTCGATGCTCGTCCACGTCGGCCAGATGACCGGCCGGGCGGAGCTGTTCCGAGCGTACGAGATGGTGACGACGAACGCCGCCCGGGCGGCCGAGGTTCCGTATGGGGTGAAGGAGGGTCTGCCGGCCAACTTCGTGGTGTTCGATTGCGAGGACGAAGCAGAGGCGATCCGGCTCCGGCCGGCCGCCCGATGGGTCGTGCGCCTGGGACGGGTCGTCGCGGAGACGGAACCCGCCCGCAGCGTGATCCATCGCACCGCCGGCAGCGAGACCGTCACGTATGTCCCGGACCGGGACGCAGGAGGAGGATCTTCACGATGACCGCGATCGGGATCGGGCGCGACACGATGCCCAGGGGCGAGGGCGACATGACGATCGAGGGCCACGGCATCGAGCCGATCCCGGAATCGGCCCGCTACGGCTCCGTCTATCGGCTGTTCACGGTCTGGTTCACGCCGAACCTCGTCCCGGCGGCGTTCGCCCTCGGGGCACTCGCGTCCGTGCTCGGCCTCGGGTGGTGGTCCGGACTCCTCGCCATCCTCGTCGGCAACGTCATCGGCGGCGGCGTCGTTGCCATCCTCGGCACGATGGGCCCACGACTTGGGCTCGCCCAGATCCCGATCAGCCGCCTCTCGTTCGGCAAGAGCATCGTCGTGCCCGGCATCATCAACTGGCTGAGCACGATCGCCTGGGACGCGATCAACGCCTTCTTCGGCGCCTACGCGATCTCCGTGGTCACGGGCGGGGCGATCCCCTTCCCGGTCGGGCTGCTCATCGTCGTGGTCTGCCAGGCGGGCCTGAGCGTCGTGGGCTACGAAGCGATCCACACGTTCGAGAAGTACGCCGCGATCGGCCTCGCGATCCTCTTCGCGATCGTCACCATCGCCCTCCTGCCGAAGGCGAACTTCTCGTTCACCGGCTCCGCGGAGACGCTCGGCACGTTCGTCCTCATGACGACGATCGTCGGCAGTTTCAACCTCGGCTGGGCCCTCTACGCGTCGGACTACTCGCGGTATCTGCCGAAGGCGACGCCGTCCTTCCGGGTGGCGATCATGGCCTTCCTCGGGATCGCGATCTCAGCCGTCTGGATCGAGGCACTCGGGCTGGCCGTCGTCGGAGCGATCACGGACGCGACCGCCGATCCGGTCCACCAGATCAACACGCTTCTCGGCGGGGGCGTCATCGGCGCCATCGCGATGATCGCGATCTTCTTCGGCACGGTCGCCGTCAACGCCATGAATGATTACTCGGGATCGCTGTCGCTCCTCGCCGCCGGCATCAAGGTGTGGCGGCCGGTGTCCGCGCTGATCGTCGGCGTCCTCAGCTACATCGCGACGCTGTGGCTCTACTCGGCGAACTTCAACCAGACCTTCGAGAGCTACCTCCTCATCATCACCTACTGGATCGGCCCGTGGGCGGCGATCGTCCTCGTCGACTGGCGCCTCCGTCGCGGCTCGACCGCGGGCGCGGCCCACGTCTCGGATTTCTCGCTCCTCCCGAGTGGGCGGAATGCGATTCTCGCCCTCGTCATCGGGTTCCTTGTGTCGGTGCCATTCATGGATCAGTACCCACTGTTCGAAGGATTCGCTTCGACGGCTCTTGGCGGAGCGGACATCGCCTACGTCATCGGCTTCATCGTAGCGGGCGCCTCGTACTGGGCCCTCGAACGAAGCTCACCGACGTCCGTGCCTGCCTGACGCTCGACCCCGCTCGACCCCGCTCGACCCCGCCGGGCAGGGTCCAGGCCGGAAAAACAGTTCACGCATGAACGATTCACGGATGAACGACTTCCGGCGGGGCGGTCCGAGCGCGGCGGGGCGGTCCAGGGGCGGCGCGGAGGTCCAGGGCCTCGGGCGCGCGCACCCGAGGCACAATTGGTGGACGTTCGCCCTGCGATGATGCCGCCATGCGCGACGCCGCCCGGATCCTCGTCGTCGACGACGACCCTCGCCTCGGCGCCTCGATCGGGCGTGCCCTCCGCTACGAGGGCCACACGGTCGAGCTCGCCGGGGATGGCCCGACGGCGCTTGACGCCGCCCGCGACCGACTGCCCGATCTCGTCGTGCTCGACGTCATGCTCCCGGGCATCGACGGGATCGAGGTCTGCCGGCGGCTCAGGGCCGCGTCGGACGTGCCGATCCTCATGCTCACCGCCCGCGACGCGGTCGGCGACCGGGTGATCGGCCTCGATGCCGGGGCGGACGACTACCTCGTCAAGCCGTTCGCCTACGAGGAGCTCGTCGCCCGGGTCAGGACGCTCCTCCGCCGCCGCATCCCCGCCCACCGCGAGATCCTCCGCTGCGCCGACCTCATCATGGATGTGGGCGCCCACGAAGTGCGGCGCGGCGATCGCCCGATCGCACTGTCCGCCCTCCAGTTTCGCCTCCTCGAGCACTTCCTCCACCACCCCCGCCTCGTCCTCGGCCGGGACCGCCTGCTCGACGCCATCTGGGGCCTCGATGCGGACACCGCCTCGAACGTCGTCGACGTCTACGTCGGCTACGTGCGCGAACGACTCGAAGCTGCCGGAGAGCCGAGGCTCCTCCACACCGTGCGGGGTGTGGGATATGTCCTTCGGGAGCCGTGATGCGGATCCGGCGGCGACTCGTCCTCTATGCGATCGGGGTCGCGGCGGCGGGGATGACCCTGTTCAGCGTGCTCCTCATCGCCCTCGCCGCCCAGGGCGTCGTCAGCGACCAGGACCGGACCCTGGCCGCCCTCGCGGACCGCGAGGGCGGCGTCGTCGCGGGGATGGATCCGGGGACGCTGGCGAGCCGGCAGCCGCTCGTCGTCGAGGACCTCGCGACGTCGATCGATCCGTTCGTGCTCGTTCTCCACGACGACGGGACCTCGCTCTACGCCACGGCCCTCCTCGGCGGCGCACCGCCGCACATCCCGGCCGCTGTCCTGGTCGAGGCGATCTCCCTCGGCGACTCGATCGCGACGATCCGACCGGCCCCCACGATCGAGCTCCGCATCCACGCTCATCGCTGGACGGGAGTCGGGAACAAGGGAGTCGTCGTCGCCGGTCAGTCCACCCGCTTCACGGCAGACCAGCTGGCCGGTCTCCGGGCGTTCCTCATCTTCGCCGCGATCATCACGATCGTGGCGGTCGCGCTCGTCAGCTGGCTCGTGACGGGCAGGGCACTCCGACCGCTCCGCTCGCTCGCCGCGACGGCAGCGTCGATCGGCGCGACCGCCGACCTCGCCACCCGCCTGCCGGGGGTGCGGACCCGGGACGAAGTCGGGGTCCTGACGGCGAGCTTCAACGGGATGCTCGACCGGCTGGCGGATGCGCAGGCCCGGCTGGCGGCCGCGCTCGATGGACAGCGCCGATTCGTGGCCGACGCGTCCCACGAGCTGCGGACGCCGCTCGCGACGATCCGAACGAACGCCGGGTTCCTCGTCGAGCACCCTGACGCCACGGCTCCGGATCGCACCGAAGCGCTCGGTGACATCCTTGCCGAGGCTGACCGGATGGCGCGTCTCGTGGACGAACTGCTCGCTCTTGCCCGATCGGACGCCGGCGCCCCGATCGAGCGTGGGCCGGTCGATCTCGCCGCCGTCGCGGCCGACGTCGTGCGCTCGGCGCGGCGGGCGGACCGGGAGGTCCGGCTCGAGGATCGGGGACCGGTCGTCGTCGGGGGCGATCGAGATGCGCTCGCGCGACTGGTCTGGATCCTCGTCGACAATGCGATCCGCCACGGAGCCGGGACGATCTCCGTCGCCACGTCCTCCGATGACGGGTCGGCCCGCCTGACCGTGGCGGACGAGGGACCAGGCATCGCGCGCGGCGATGAGGAACGGATCTTCGATCGTTTCCACCGCTCCGATCCCGCCCGGGCCGGTGGTGGCGCCGGGCTCGGCCTCGCCATCGGGCGAGGCATCGTCGAGGCCCACGGCGGCCGGATCCGAGCGGTGAACCGCCCGACGGGTGGCACGATCTTCACGGTGGAGCTGCCATCCAGCTGAGGGAATCTCTCATCGAACGCTCATCGTCCGCTTGGGCGTCACTCATCCGCCGGCCGGATGCTGGGCCCCATGACCGACACTCCACGACCGCTCCGTCCGGCTCCACCCGACGACATCGTCGAGCTCGTCCGGATCATCGTCCTCCTCCAGGCGGCGACACTCACCCTGGCGACGCTCGAGACGACGGTCTGGTTCGTCGCATTCGGGCCGACCGTGGGTCCCTCCCTCGCGCTCACGGCGATGTCCGCGATGCTCACGTATGCGACGGCCGTCGGACTCCGTCGGCATGCGCGGTGGGCGCGGCGCGTCACCCTCGTCGCGGAGTCCCTGGTGTTCGCCGGCGGGTCGATCGACGCTGTCCTCGCCCTCGTCGTCGCGGGCGGACCGCCGCCGCTCGTGGTGGCGCTCACGAGGATCGCGGTCCCGGTCCTCGTCATCGTCCTCCTCCGACGACCGACCGCCCGGGCGGCGTTCGGCCGTCTCCCTGCGACGGCCACGCCATGATCCCCAACCCGCTCTACCACATCGAGGGCGACCACATCGCCGGCCTCGCCGCGCTCGCGGTCCTCATCGCGGCGGCGCTGCTCGTGGCCGGACTCGCGCGGAGCGGATACGGTCCGGCCCGGCGCATCCGCGACCGCCACGCCGCCCTGCCGCCCGTCGATCGGCTCCTCGTCTGGTGCCTCACCATCTCGGCCGCCGTCCATCTCGGCCTGTTCGCGCATCGCGGTCCGTTCGGACTCGCGTTCGTCGTCGACGGGATCCTCCTCGGTGGGGTGGCCCTCCGGATCCTCGCCGGCCGTCCGTCGCGACGCGCGGCCCGCCTGGTCCTGCTCGGATCGCTCGCCGCGTGGTGGGTGACGGTCCTCGCCGGCGAACCCCCGGATCAGCTCGGCATCGCGACGAAGCTCATCGAGCTCGCCGCCATCGCCATCGTCCTGCGCCCACGCCGCGGCCGCCGAGTCAGGGGAGCGCTCGCGGGGGTCGTCACGACCATCCTCGTCCTCATCACCGGGATCGCGGGCTGGGCGGGCGCCTTCGTGGCCGCCGAGCCGCAGGCGCAGCCCGTCGCGAACGTCAGCGGATCGCCCGGCACGGGATCGTCCGTCGTGGACGGCGGACATGGTCACGGCGCGGTCCCCGGTCCGACGGTCGTCATGGACATCCGGGCCGCGGGGACCGGGGAGGCGAGCGCCGCGGAGCAGGCCGCCGCCGATCGCTTCTACGCCGCGACGAAGGCGGCGGTGGCCCGGTTCGCCGATCCGGCGGTGGCCCGGGCGGCAGGATACCGACTCGACGGCGTGACCGGCGTCGACTTCCATGCCGTGAACAACGCCTACGAGGGCGACGGCCTCGTCCTCGATCCGGCCCGACCGGAGATGCTCGTGTACGCGGCGTCACGGCGGGGTCCGGTCCTGCTCGGAGCCGTCTTCGTCATGCCGGGCCTGCACGAATCCGGACCGGCGGTCGGCGGCCCGCTCACGACGTGGCACGCCCACGAGGACATCTGCCTGTCGATCCTGCCGCCTGGCCTGTCGGGCGCCCTCTCGCCCCTGGGCGACTGTCCCGTCGGCTCGGTGACGCTCCCGATGACGGCCGAGATGCTCCACGTCTGGGTCGCGCCTGGCACGCCCATCCGGTTCGGCGACCTGCCCGAGGCATGGCGGCGTGCCTACGTCGCCCGGCTGGGAGCGTGATTCGTCCTCGCCCCGCCCCGCCCCGCCCCACCCCACCCCGGATCGGATCGTTCATCGGTGAACCATCCACGGATGAGCGATTTCGGCGGCCGCGAGCTCGGGCGGCCCGATCCCTCAGCGGTCGCGCTCGGCCGCGTTCGTGAGTGTCGCCTGGGCCGCGGCGAGCCGGGCGACCGGGACCCGGAACGGCGAGCACGACACGTAGTCGAGCCCGATCCGTTCGCACTTGGCGATCGAATCCGGATCCCCGCCGTGCTCGCCACAGATCCCGAGCTCGAGCGACGGCTTCGTCGACCGGCCTCGCTCCACGGCGATCCGCATGAGCCCGGCGACCGCGTCGTCGAGCGTCTGGAACGGATTGACCGGGAGGATCCTGTCCTCGACGTACTTGAGCAGGAAGCCGCCCTCGGCGTCGTCGCGGCTGAAGCCGAACGTCATCTGGGTCAGGTCGTTGGTGCCGAAGCTGAAGAAGTCGGCCTCGCGCGCGATCTCGTCGGCGGTGAGCGCACCGCGCGGCACCTCGATCATCGTCCCGAATTTGTAGTCGACGGTGACGCCAGCGCTCGACTCCACCGCTGCGGCCTCCGCCTCGAGGATGCGGCGCGTGGCGGCGAGCTCGTTCACGTGCCCGACGAGCGGGATCATGATCTTCGCGATCGGATGCCCGCCGGCCCTGGTCACGGCAATCTGCGCGTTGAGGATCGCCCGGGTCTGCGTCTTCACGAAGTCCGGGATCATGAGGCCGAGCCGGCAGCCGCGAAGGCCGAGCATCGGGTTCTGCTCGTGCATTGAGCGGATCGTGGCGAGGAGGTCGCGGTCCTCGCGACTCGCCGCATCGCCCTCCCTCGTCACCTTGACGAGTTGCTCCTCGAGGTTCGGCAGGAACTCGTGGAGCGGCGGATCGATGAGCCGGATCACGACCGGGAGGCCGTCCATCGCACGGAAGATCCCCTCGAAGTCGCCCTGCTGGAGGACCTCGAGCTTCGCCATCGCCGTGTCGAACCGGGCGACCGCATCCGCTTCGTCGGCGTCGAGCGCTTCGCCGGCGGCGGCCTTCGCCTTCGACCTCGTCGCCTGGTTGGCGACGAGGATCGCGCTGCGGACGATCTCGAGCCGGTCGCCCTCGCGGAACATGTGCTCGGTCCGGCAGAGGCCGATCCCCTGGGCGCCGTAGCGACGGGCCTGGGCCGCTTCCTCCGGCTTGTCGGCATTCGTCCAGACACCCATCCGACGGATCGCGTCCGCCCAGCCGAGGATGGTCTGGAGTTCCTCCTGGTCCTCGTACCGGGCTGAGACGGTCGGCAGGGCGCCGAGGAAGACCTCACCGGTCGAGCCATCGACGCTGATCGAGTCGCCCTCGGCGAAGGTCGCGCCCGACTCCGAGCTCCGAGCGGCCTTCGACCCATAGTCGACGACGAGCTCGGCACAACCGGCGACGCACGGCTTGCCGATCTGGCGGGCGACGACCGCCGCATGGCTCGTGGCACCGCCGCGGGCGGTGAGGATCCCCTCGGCCACCGCCATCCCGTGGAAGTCGTCCGGCGAGGTCTCGACCCGGACGAGGACGACCCGCTCGCCACGCCCGACCCACGCCACCGCGTCGTCGGCGGAGAAGACCACCCGCCCGACGGCCGCCCCCGGTGACGCATTGAGGCCCTTCGCGATCCGCGTCGCCGCCTGGCGAGCCGCCGGATCGAACTGATCGCGCAGGAGCTGATCCACCTGGGCCGGCTCGATCCTCGCGACTGCCTCCTCGGTCGAGATCAGGCCCTCCTCGACCATGTCGAGGGCGATCCGCACGGCGGCCGCCGCGGTCCGCTTCGCATCGCGGGTCTGGAGCATGTACAGCCGGCCGCGCTCGATCGTGAACTCGAGATCCTGGACGTTCCGGTAGTGCCGCTCGAGCTGGCGTCCGATGCGATCGAATTCGGCATAGACCTCGGGCATGACCTCGCGCATCGCGGCGATCTTCATCGGAGTCCGGATGCCGGCCACGACGTCCTCGCCCTGGGCGTTGGTGAGGAACTCGCCGTAGAGCTCCTTCTCGCCGGTGTTGGGGTCCCGGGTGAAGGCGACCCCCGTGCCCGAGTCGTCGCCCATGTTGCCGAAGACCATGGTCACGACGTTGACGGCCGTGCCGAGGTCGTCGGCGATCTTGTTGTACTTCCGGTAATCCCGGGCCCGCTGACCGAACCAGCTCGCGAACACGGCCTTGATGGCGAGGTCGAGCTGCTCCCGGGGGTCGGTCGGGAAATCCCGCCCCGCCTCGGCCCGGACGATGGCGAGGAATTCGCCGACGAGGTCGCGGAGCGCCTCCGGCGTGAGCTCCGGGTCCGTCGCGACCCCGAGGTCGCGCTTCTTCACCTCGAGGGCGTGCTCGAACCGGTCGCCCGGGACGTCCATGACGATCCGCCCGAACATCTGGATGAACCGCCGATACGCGTCCCAGCCGAACCGCTCGTTCCGGGTCAGGGCGATGAGCCCTTCGAGCGTCGCCTCGTTGAGCCCGAGATTGAGGACCGTGTCCATCATCCCCGGCATCGAGAACTTCGCGCCGGAGCGGACGCTCACGAGGAGCGGGTCGGCCGCGTCGCCGAACCCTTTCCCGGTCGCTCGCTCGACCTCTCCGAGCGCCTCGAGGATGTCTTCCCACAGCCCGTCCGGCAGCTGCTCACCGGTCGCGAAATAGTCGTTGCACGCCTCCGTCGTGATCGTGAAGCCGGGCGGTGTCGGCAAGCCCGCCCGGGTCATCTCGGCGAGACCCGCGCCCTTGCCGCCGAGCAGATCCTTCATCGTGCCGCTGCCTTCCGCCTGACCGTCGCGCCACGCGTAGATGTAGCGCTTCGCGGCCCGATGCGCGCGGTCGGCAGGCGAGGCGACGGTGTCGGTCATGGGAGGGCTCCTCGAACGAGTGAGCGGCGCTCACGGCACCGCCGGGAGGTCGATCCGGTACCGGCCGATTGTACGACGGGCGCCTCGGACGACTCCCGGCGGGCGTTCCGTCCGACCCTTCGTCCCCCCGGCCGGGTACGATGCCGCGGACAGTGAATCGGAGACCCCACACCCCATGACCGAGACCCTCGATGGGCGCGCCATCGATCCTGCGGCGGCCCAGTACAACGCGACGCTCATCGCGCGCACGGACGAGACGGACAGCCTCGCCTACTTCGCGGTTCGCTTCGACGGCGAGCCGACACCGTTCGAGCCCGGCCAGTACATGACGATCGGGGTCGTCGCGGACGGGCGCCTCGTGCAGCGGCCGTACTCGGTGGCCTCGGATCCGGCGGTCGCCGGGACGGACGGCTACGAGTTCTACGTCCGCCTCGTCCAGGGCGGCGCGTTCACGCCGCTCCTGTGGCGGCTGCCGCTCGGACACCGGATGCGGATGATCGGCCCGAAGGGCAGGTTCACCCTGGAGCCCGCCGACGACCGGACCCACCTCTTCATCTCGTCGGGCACCGGCAACGCCCCGTTCGTCTCGATGATGCGACGGCTCGGCGCTGCCGGCCGGCCGCGCCGAGCGATCTTCCTCAACGGCGTGTCGCATGCCGACGAGCTCGGCTACCGGACGCTCGTCGAAGGCTGGCAGGCGTCCGGCGCCTACCCGGTGACGTACGTGCCAGCCGTCTCGCGCCCGGCCGATCCGCGCAATGCCGGCTGGACGGGCCGGACTGGCCGGGTCGAGACGATCATCGCTACCGTGTGCGATGAGCTCGGCCTCACCCCGGACAACGCCATCGCCTACATCTGCGGCAATCCGGACATGATCGTCGCCGCCGAGGCGACGCTCCTCGAGCGGGGCTTCCCGGAGGCGCAGGTAAAGAAGGAACTGTACTGGCCCAAAGGAAAGGAACCGACCGGAAACGGACCGATCGGCAGGTGACCTCCCGTGAGCCGGCGTACACCGGTTCGGCGCGTCGGCGACGCGCCGACGCCGCCCTCCCTACGGTCGGGCGGCCGCCAGGCGGTCGAGGATGAGGCGCTTCACGCCTTCGACCGACACCCGCTCCTGGGTCATCGAGTCGCGATCGCGCACGGTCACTGCTTCGTCCTCCAGCGAGTCGACGTCCACGGTCACGCACCACGGCGTGCCGATCTCGTCCTGACGGCGGTAGAGCTTGCCGATCGCCGCCGTGTCGTCGTAGACCGCCATGACGTCGCGGGCCAGGTCGTCCCGGAGCCGGTGGCAGAGCTCGACGATCTCCGGGCGCTTCTTGAGCAGTGGGAGGACCGCCACCTTGTACGGGGCGAGCTCCGGATGGAGGGCCAGCGAGACGCGCTTCTCACCCCGCACCTCGTCCTCGCGATAGGCGTCGACGAGAAAGGTGAACGCCGCCCGGTCCGCTCCGGCCGCCGTCTCGACGATCCACGGGATGAAGTGCTCCTCGGTCGCCGGATCGAAGTATTCGAGGTTCTCCCCGGAAGCCTCGGCGTGACGCGACAGGTCGAAGTCGCCTCGATTGTGGACGCCCTCGAGCTCCTTCCAGCCGAAGGGGAAGCGGTACTCGACGTCGACGGCCTTCTTCGCGTAGTGGGCGAGCTCGTCGCTGGCGTGCTCCCGCAGGCGGAGCCGCGCCGGCGCGACGCCGTAGGCCTCGTACCAGGCGCGGCGCCGGGGCAGCCACTCCTCGAACGCCGTCGTGGCGGCCTCCCCGGGACGAACGAAGTACTGCATCTCCATCTGCTCGAATTCGCGCATCCTGAAGACGAAGTTGCCGGGGCTGATCTCGTTCCGGAAGCTCTTGCCGACCTGGGCGATCCCGAACGGGATCTTCTTCCGCGAGCTCTCCCGGACGTTCTTGAAGTTCACGTAGCTGCCCTGCGCGGTCTCGGGCCGGAAGTAGACGATCGAGGCGTCGTCCTGGAGCGGCCCCATCCACGTCTGGAACATAAGGTTGAAGCGGCGCGGTGCGGAGAGCGGGCCGCCGTCGTTCGGGCAGCGCAAGCCGAGCCGCTCGACGACCGTCGGGTCCATCACGTCGGTGGCGGTCAGCGACTCCGCGCCCGGGAGCTCGTCGAGTCGATAGCGTCGGTGGCACGTGGCGCACTCCACGAGCGGGTCGCTGAAGCTGCCGACGTGGCCGGACGTCACCCAGACCCGGGGATGCATGAGGATCCCCGCGTCGAGGCCGACGATGTCGTCACGCTCCTGGACCATGGCCCGCCACCAGGCGCGCTTGACGTTGTTCTTCAACTCGACGCCGAGCGGTCCGTAGTCCCAGACCGCGTTGATGCCGCCGTAGATCTCGCTGCTCGGGAAGACGAAGCCGCGGCGCTTCGAGAGCGAGACGATCGTGTCGAGGTTCGCGATTGCAGGGGGGACGTCGTCGGGGTCGGTCGGCAGGGTGGGCACGGGGACTCCGGTAGGGCGGCCGGCCGTGGCAGGGGCGGTCGCGCTGGTGGGCGGGACCCGATGCTACCAGACGGCCGGCTCAGCTCCCGGCGCGGACCTCGTCGAGGAAGGCGAGCGACCGCGCTTCGCGCTCGAGGACGTGGGCGATGTACGTCCGCATCGCCGACTCCGCCTCGCGTTCGAGCTCCGGAGCGAGGCGCAGGTCGGCGAGGGCCTCGGCATCGAGACGCTGGTAGGCGCGAAGGAGCTTGAGGCACTCGAGGGTGAGGTTCGTCCGCGCCGCTGGTGGGCCGGGGTCGCAGGCGCACAGGACGCCGCCGAGCGGCGGCACCCAGCGGAACGTGTCGGTCGGTTCGAGGAACCGGTCGCATTCGACGCACCGCTCGAGCTCGGGCCGGACCCCGAGCTCCGCCGCGAGCCGCATCTCGTACCAGCGGGCCACCCGACCGGGCGCCATCCCGGCGTCGAGGAGCTCATAGGCCCGGTGGAGCAGCGCGTACAGCGGCTCGGCGGCATGCCGTTCCTCGAGGCTGCGGTCCGCGAGCTCGGCGAGGTACCAGGCGGTGGCTGCCGGCTCGAGCGAGTCGCGAAGGCGGAGCCAGGCCTGGCCCACGACCACCTGGGTGACCACGTCGAACGTCCGCCCACGCGCGAGCTGGACGCGGAGCTCGGCGAACGGCTCGAGGCTCCCGCCGATCCGGCTCTTCTGGCGTCGGACGCCCTTGGCGATCGCCTTGAGCTTGCCATGCTCGGGGGTGATGAGGGTGAGGACGCGGTCGGCCTCGCCGAGGTCGAACCTCGAGAGGACGATCGCATCGGTGACGTAGGTCCGACGCCCGGGCACCGCTCGACGGTACCACGGCGCGTCGCCGCCAACCGGCTACCCGGACCTCGCATGTTTGTCGGGAGCCCGGTACACTCCAGCCGATGACCGAGCCCATGACGCTCACCGACCTCGACATCGGCGAGCTCATCGCCGCCACGGAGACGGAGATCCGGAGCCTCGTCCGCGACCGGGACGGGTCGACGGCCGGCGTGTACGAGATGGTCCGCTACCATCTCGGCCTCGACGGGAGCGGATCGCGCGGCGGGAAGCGGATGCGGCCCGTCCTCGGCCTGCTCGCCTACGCCTCCATCGCCGGCGATTACGAGCGGGCCCTGCCGGGCGCGGCGGCGGTTGAGCTCGGCCACAACTTCAGCCTCGTCCACGACGACATCGAGGATGCGGATGCCGAGCGACGCCACCGCCCGACGCTGTGGACGATCCACGGCATCCCCCAGGCGATCAATGCCGGTGACATGCTCTTCACGCTCTCGCGGATCGCGCTCCACCGGCTCACGGACCTCGGCTTCAGCGACGCGAAGGTCCTCCGCCTCATGCGCCTCTACGACGAGACGTGTCTCGCCCTCTGCGAGGGCCAGTATCTCGACATCTGGGCCTCCGAGCACGACGACGTCATGTCCGTCGAGGGCTACTTCGACATGATCGGGCGGAAGACGGCGGCCCTCATCGCCGCCTCGGTGGAGGCGGGCGCCCTCCTCGCCACGGACGACGAGTCCGTCATCGCCCGCTACCGCGGCTTCGGCTGGGCCCTCGGTCTGGCCTTCCAGCTCAACGACGACGTCCTCGGCATCTGGGGTACCGAGCGGACGACCGGCAAGGTGGCCTCCGATCTGGCCCGCCACAAGAAGACGCTGCCGGTCATCTACGCCTTCGAGCACGCGACGCCGGGCGACCGGGCCCGGCTGGAGGCGCTCCATGCGATCCCGGCACCGACGCCGGCCGAGGTCGCCGAGGTGGTCGCGATCCTCGAGCGGACCGGCGCGGATGCGTTCACTCGCCGGGAGGCGCGCCGCTGCCGGGACGAGGCACTCGCCGAGCTCGATGCCGCCGGCGTCGTCCGGCCGGAGGCCCGCGCGGCGCTCGAACGGATCGTGGTCTCGGTCATCGCCGCCTGAGCCGGGCCGGGCGGTCCGGTCCGCTCCGCCCGGCGGATCCTCAGCGGTCGCCCTCGTCGTCGAGCATGTCGTCGTGGGCCCGCGGCGGGCGGACGACGAGGACCTTGCCGACCCGCCGTCCATCGGTCGATTCGACGGTGAGGGTCAGACCGTCCACGTCGACCGTGTCGCCGGGCCGCGGGATCCGGCCGATGCGGTGGAAGACGAGACCGCCGACGGTGTCGTATTCGTCGTCGTCCTCGAGGGCGATCGGCGTCCCGAACAGCTCGCTCAGGTCGTCGACGGACGCCCGCCCGTCGACCCGCGCCTCGTCGTCCGAGATCCGGACGACCATCGGCTCCTCGACGTCGTACTCGTCCTGGATCTCGCCGACGATCTCCTCGAGGAGGTCCTCGATCGTCACGAGGCCCGCGGTCCCGCCGTACTCGTCGAGGACCACCGCGAGGTGGACCTTCCGCCGCTGGAACTCGTGGAGGAGGTCGTCCACGGACATCGACTCCGGGACGAAGACCGGCGTCCGGAGGAGCGTCCGGATCGGCGGCGGCGACACGGCGTCGCGCTTGAGGAAGGCGAGGAGATCCTTCGCGTAGAGGATCCCGATGACCTCGTCGACGGAGGATTCGTAGACCGGCAGCCGCGAATGCCCCTCGTCCACGACGAGGGAGATCGCCTCCTCGAACGTCGCGTCGGCGGGCAGGCCGACGATCGCGGTCCGCGGCACCATCACCTCGTGGATGCGGCCCTGGCCGAGCCCGATGACGGCGTTGATCATCTGCTCCTCCTCGGCCTCGAGGACACCCTGCTCGCCGCCGCGCTCGACGATGAGCCTGAGCTCCTCGGCGCTGATCCGGACGTCGCTCGAGACGTCCGCGCCGAGGAGCCGGGCGATCGGTGCGGTGACGCCGGTGAGGAGGGCCACGATCGGCTGGAGCAGGCGGCCGATGAGATCGATCGGGCCGGCCACGGCGAGGGCGACCCGCTCCGTGTGGGCGAGCGCGAAGCTCTTCGGCACGAGCTCGCCGATGACGATCGTGAAGAGGGCCAGCAGGAGGGTGACGATGACGAGGGCGATCCCGTCGGCGCTCTCTCTGAGGGCCGGGATCCCGCGGAGCGCGCCGGCGAGAAGGTTGGCGAGGCTCACGGCCGCGTACGCCGAGGCGAGGAAGCCGATGAACGTCACCCCGATCTGGACGACGGCGAGGAACCGGCCGGGTGCCTCGAGCAGGCCACGGACGCGGCGCGCAGGACGGCTTCCCTCATCGACGAGCTGCTCGATCCGGCTCCGACGGATCGAGACGAGGGCGATCTCGGAGGCGACGAAGAAGGCCTCGACGAGGGTGAGGACGACGATGACGAGGAGTTCCGGGATCGGAGCGCTCATCGACCGTCCGGTCCCGACGTCTCGTCGCTGGCGGCCGTCCGGACTCGGGCCGGCACGCCGACCACGAGCGCATCGGCCGGGACATCCCGGGTGACGACGGCGCCCGCGCCGGTCTTCGCCCGGTCGCCGATCTCGACCGGGGCGACGAGCATCGTGTCGACGCCGAGGAAGACGTCCTCGCCGATCGTCGTCCGGTGCTTCGCCCGGCCGTCGTAGTTCGCGGTGATCGTCCCGGCACCCACGTTCGTCCGGGCGCCCACGTCGGCGTCGCCGAGATAGCTCATGTGATGCTGCCGGACGCCCGGTCCGAGGCGACTGTTCTTGACCTCGGCGAAGTTGCCGAGTTGCGTGCCGCGCTCGACATGGGAGCCCGGTCGAAGGTGGCTCATCGGGCCGATGGAGACGTCGTCGCCGATCTCCGAGCCCTCGACGACGCTCGCCCAGATGAAGCAGCGGCGCCCGATGGTCGAGTCGACGATCTGCGATCCGGCGCCGATGACAGTCCCCTCCCCGATCCGCGTGCGGCCGCGGAGGATGACGTTCGGCTCGAGCCGAACGTCAGACTCGAGTTCCACGGTCGGTTCGATATACGCCGTTGACGGGTCGGCCATCGAGATCCCGGCGAGGAGATGGCCCTCGTTGATCTCCGCCCGGAGGTCACCCTCCGCTTCCGCGAGCTGGAGCCGATCGTTGATCCCGAGCAGCCGGCCGTCGTCGGCGACGACGACCGAGGTCACGATCACGCCGTCATCGCGGGCGATTCGGACGAGGTCCGTCAGGTACACCTCGCCCGTCGCGACCGAGGGCCGCAGATCGCTGATCCGTCGCCGCAGCCAGGCGGCGTCAAAGGCGTAGATGCCGGCGTTGATCTCGGTGATGCCAAGTTCTTCGTCGGATGCGTCCTTCGCCTCGACGATGCCGCGGATCGTCCCGTCCGGCCCGCGGACGATCCGGCCGAGCGAGCCGGGTTCGTCGACCAGAACGGTCGTCAGGGCGATCGCGGCGCCGCTCGCCCGCCGCTCTTCGAGGAGCGCCGTCCCGAGCTCCGGGTGGATCCGCGGCACGTCGCCGATGAGGACGAGGATCTCGGCGGTGTCGGCCGGCACCGCGGCGAGACCGGCCCGCAGCGCGTCGCCGGTCCCGATCGGGGCATCCTGGAGCGCGACATCCGCCTCGCCGGCGACCGCCTCCCGAACGGCGGCCGTCGCCGGCGAGTAGACGACGATCGGCCGTCGCCCACCCGTCGCCGCGCGGGCCGCGTCGAGGACGAAGGCGAGCATCGGCCGGCCGAGGAGCGGGTGGAGCACCTTCGGGAGCCGGGACCGCATCCGCGTGCCGAGCCCGGCGGCGAGGACGATGGCGACCGCGTTGGCCGGGACGGCCGCCTGAGGGGTCGTCACGGTCCGGGTCCGCCGGCCGATCCGATGATCGGGACGACCGGCGTCGGCGTCCCGATCCCGGTCCGGCGATCGTGGAGCTGCAGTCATCGATCGGTCGGCCGATGGTACCGGCTCGACCGCGGCCCTGTCCATCCTGGCCCTCTGCGGAGCACACCGGGCCGGAGCGGTTCGCTCATCGGGCCCGGCGGACGGCGACCGCCTCGATCTCGATTCGGCCGCCTTTCGGGAGGGCGCCGACGGCGAACGTGGAGCGCGCCGGCGGCGGGTCCGGCATGTGGGTCGCGTACACGGCATTGACGGCCGCGAAGTCGGCGATGTCGGCGAGGAAGACGGTGGTCTTCACGACGTCCTCCCACGTGCAGCCGGCGGCCTCGAGCACGGCGGCGAGATTGCGGAGGGCGCGATCGGCCTGGGCCTCCACGCCCGTGGCGAGCTCGCCGCTCAGCGGATCGAGGCCGAGCTGGCCGGAACAGAAGACGAGGCCGTCGGTCGCGATGGCCTGGCTGTACGGTCCGATCGCCGCCGGGGCGCCGACGGTCCTCATGGCGTCGCGGGTCATGGTGCCTCCCGAGGTCGCACTCCCGAACCGAGGGCCGTTGCGATAATCGTCGGCGGTCCGTCGCCGGCGAGCGGCAGTCGACCGCCCGAGATCGCCGCCCGGACGTCCTCGGCCGCGGCGTCCGCCGCGTTCCATGAAGGATAGAGGGCCCAGAGCGTGGGACCGGAGCCCGATTGTCCGACGGGCCGGCCAAGGAGCCGGATGAGCGCGCGGCGGACGTCGCGGAGGCCGGGCACCAACGCCTGCGTCGCCGCGGCGAGGTCGTTCGTCGAGGCGAGGACCGCGGCACGGTCGACGAGTGCCCGGACCGACAGGCCGCGTTCCATCTCGGCAGCGAGATGGACGGACGCTGCGCGGCTCGCTCCGGGGTCGGCCGGCCGGGCCCCGTCCGCGAACGCGCGGTAGACGGCCTCCGTCGGGACGGCGACGTCCGGCGTGACGAGGAGGACGCCGGTCGGCTCGCCGTCAGCGATGGTCCCTCGGAGGCGCGTGACCCGCTCGCCGCGTCCCTCGATGAGGACCGCGCCACCGACGAGGAAGAGCGGCACGTCCGCGCCGAGGCGGACGGCGATCTCGGCTCGCCGACGGTCGTCGATCTCGGCCGACCACGCCGTGAACGCGCCATCGAGGGCAGCTGCGGCGTCGCTGCTTCCGCCGCCCAGCCCGGCAGCGACCGGGATGCGCTTGTCGAGGCGGACGGCGAGCGGTGGCGCGACAGCCGGACCGACCGCGCGGCGCGCCTCGTCCAGGGCACGCAGGACGAGGTTGTCCATCACCGGTCCGGAATCCCGACCGACGACGTGGAGCGAATCCATTCCTCCGGCCGCCGGGGCGAACGTGAGTACGTCGGCGAGCCGGAGGGGCACGACGACCGAGTGGAGGTCGTGGTAGCCGTCCGCCCGCCGGCCGACGATGGCAAGCGTCAGGTTGAGCTTCGCCGGGGCGAGCCGGACGACCGGACCGGATCCGACCGCGCCCGTCATCGGTCGCCCGCCACCGCGCCGACCGTCATCGTTCCGCTCGCCGGCCGCGCGCGTCGGGACCGATCGGGCCAAGCGCCTTCCGAAGGGCGAGCCACTCGCCGACGGCGAGGGTCTGCGGCCGTCGATCCGGGTCGATCGCCGCGGCGGCGAGTGCCCCGGCGACCCGCTCGGGAGCGATCGGCAGCTGACGGACGAGGACGTTGTGGAGCATCTTGCGGCGTTCGCGGAAGGCTGCCTGGACGAGCCGCCAGAGGGCGTCCACATCCGCCGGCTCGAGGGTGTCGGCGGCTGTGCCGGTGTGCGGTTCGACGACGACGACCGCCGACTCGACGGTGGGTGCCGGTTCGAAGGCCGCTGGCGGGACACGGAATGCGATGCGCACGCGGGCGTGGTACTGGACGAACACGGAGAGGTAGCTCATCGCCCCGGGCGGTGCGGCGATCCGTTCGGCGACCTCCCGCTGGAGCATGAGGATGGCCCGCTCCGGGCGCGGCGCAGCCTCGAGGAGTCGGTGCAGGATCGGGCTCGTCACGTGATAGGGAAGATTCGCGACGACGTCGAACGGTGGTTCAAGGAGCGTGGCGAGCGGCTCATCGAGCGCGTCGCCCTCGATGAGCCGCAGACCTCCGGCGGCACCGGGATCCGAGCCGGCCCGCTCGATCGCCGCCGCGAAGATCGTCCTGAGCCGCGCGGCGAGGCCGGCGTCGAGCTCGATCGCGGTGACCGCAGCGCCGGCTTCGAGGAGGCCGCCCGTGAGGACGCCGAGGCCTGGCCCGATCTCGAGGATCCGTCGTCCGGTTCGGGGCGCCGCCTCAGCGAGGATGGCCTCGAGCACGTCGACATCGGCAAGGAAGTTCTGCGACAGGCCACGCCGCGCCGCGAGCCCGGCGGAGCGGAGCGCTCGCCGGACCGCACCCGGATCGAGGCGCGGCGCTCGCGGCGGCGTGGTCACGGCGTCACCCTCAGCGACGGGCAAGCGGCAGCGACGGGCGGGCGTCGAGATCGAGCCCGGCGCGCTCGCCGGCGGCGAACCGGCGGCCGCCGGCGGCGCCGATCATCGCCCCGTTGTCCGTGCAGAGGGCCGGACGCGGGACGAGGAGCGGCAGCCCTCGAGCCGCCGCCTCGTCGGCGAGGCGACCGCGGAGGACGCCGTTGGCCGCAACGCCGCCCCCGAGGACGATGGATCGGGCGCCCGTGGCCACCGCCGCCCGGATGGTCTTCGTGACGAGCACGTCGACGACGGAATCCTGGAATCCGAAGGCCAGCTCGGCGGTCCGTTCCTCGGAGAGCGCCGCCGCCGGATCGTCGGGCCGAAGCCCCTCGTCCATCCGAGCCCCCTCGACGATCCGCCGGGCGGCCGTCTTGAGGCCGCTGAAGCTCAGGTCGTACGAGTCACCGAGCCACGCCCGCGGAAACACCGCGTCCCGTCGCGTGGCCCTCGCGGCAGCCCGCTCGATGGCCGGACCGCCCGGGTAGCCCAGTCCGAGGAGACGGCCGACCTTGTCGAAGGCCTCCCCGGCCGCGTCGTCGACGGTCGTGCCGAGGAGCCGGTAGGCGAGGTGGTCCTGCATCTCGGCGAGGAACGTGTGGCCGCCGGACACGACGAGCGCGACGAGCGGGAACACCGGCTCGTCCGGATCCGTGCCCCGATCGGCG
This sequence comes from Chloroflexota bacterium, assembly GCA_015478725.1. Classification (NCBI taxonomy): domain Bacteria; kingdom Bacillati; phylum Chloroflexota; species Chloroflexota bacterium. The sequence continues at coordinate 43,072 of JADMIG010000009.1, forward strand.
AGCCAGGCCGCGTAGACATGACCCTCGAGATGATTGACCCCGACGAGCGGCAGCCGGTGCGCCCATGCGAGTGCCTTCGCGAAGTTGATCCCGACGAGAAGCGAGCCGGCGAGACCCGGGCCATAGGTCACGGCCACGCCGTCCACATCCCCCCAGGTCACGCCGGCGTCCGCCCAGGCGGCTTCGAGGACGGGCACGATCCATCGGACGTGGGCGCGAGCGGCCACCTCGGGGACGATCCCTCCCGTCGCGGCATGGAGGGCCACCTGACTCGCGACGACGTTGGCGTGGATCGTCCGGCCACCCTCGACGAGGGCGATCCCCGTCTCGTCGCAGCTGCTCTCGACCGCGAGGAGCAGGGGTCCGCTCACCGTGCGCCATCCGGGTCGGCGACGTCGAGTGCGTCGAGCGCCTCGACCGCCGCGCGGCGGTCGGCGAGTCGGCGCCGCATCGGGGGGTCGAGGAGCGGTTCGGTGGTCATGATGAGGGCGTCCTCGCGATCATCCGTGTAATACCGCGGCCGGACGCCGACCGGCCGGAAGCCGAACTTCTCGTAGAGCCGGCGGGCCGCCAGGTTGGAGAGGCGCACCTCGAGCGTCGCCTCGCGTGCGCCGCGCTCGATCGCGAGGTCGAGGATGGCGAGGAGGAGCCGCTCGCCATGGTGGCGACGCCGCCATGAAGGGTGGACCGCGAACGTCGTCACGTGCGCCTCGTCGACCATGAGCCAGACCCCGGCATAGGCGACGACCCGGTCGTCGAGCCGGAGGACCCGGTAGTGGGCGAGGCGGTTCGACTCGAGCTCGGTCCGGTACGCGTGCGGGGGCCACGGTGTCGTGAAGCTCAACTGCTCGATGTCCGCCACTGCCGGGAGGTCGTCGACCTCCATCGGCGCGACCCGATACCTCACCGGCGGTCGCGCGACCATTCCACCTCCCCGCCCTCGCGGCGCACACCGCGCGGTCGCGTCACGTACTCGGGCACCACCGCGGCCGCATCGTCGCTCGCGCCGGCCGCGAGCCTCGCTGCACCGATCCGGAGGAGCGACTCGCCGAGGCGGGCACAGGCGTGCCGGCCGAGCTCGAGCGCTGTGTCAGGAGCGCGGCCATCGAGGTCGACGGCGACGAGGATCGTCCCGACCGGAAGATCGATTGACTCGTCCGGTCCGAGCTCCCGGGCGCGCCCGTCATGGACGAGCAGGCGCCCCTGCGGGCCGGCGGGCTGGAGGAGCGCGGCCGGCGATCCGGCGATCGTGGCGAGGAGGGCGGTCGAGGTCGAGACGGCGACGAGCGGCACGCCGAGGCCGATCGCGAGGCCCTTCGCCGTGGCGAGGCCCACGCGGAGCCCGGTGAACGTACCCGGTCCGGTCCCCACGACGACGGCCGCGATCGTCGCTCGATCGACGTCGTTCGCGGTGAGGAGCCGCTCGAGCGACGGCAGGAGCGTCTCGCCGTGGCGGTGGCCGGCGGCCCACGCCGCCCCATCGAGCATCCTCCCGTCCGGATCGCCGAGCGCGAGCACGGCCCGGCTCGTCGCCGTGTCGATCGCGAGGATCGGTCCACCGCGTGGGCGGACCGCAGCGGGCGTCGCTCCGGGGACGATCATCGGGCGGCTTCGACGAACCGGGCGTGGCGAGCATCCGACGGGATGAGCTCGACCCGTCGCGACCCGTCAGCCACGTCGTCGATGCGGACGTCGAGGCGCGACGGCGGGAGCGCCGTCCCGAGGCGTTCGGCCCACTCGACGACCGTGACACCGGACGACTGGCGCTCATCGAGGAGGCCTCCGTCGACGACATCCGCCGCATCGCCGAGCCGGTAGAGGTCGAGATGGAAGAGCGGCAGCCGCCCTTCGTACTCGGCCATGAGGATGAAGCTCGGCGAGATGACCGTCTCGGCGACGCCGAGACCGAGCCCGACACCCTTGGCGAGGACCGTCTTGCCCGCTCCCAGGTCGCCGTACAGGCAGAGCAGGTCGCCCGGCTCGGCGATCCGGGCGAGCGAGCGCCCGAGGCGCTCCATCGCCGCGGCGTCGCGGACGGAGACGATCCGTCGGTCAGGCATACCGCTCGAGATCGGCGAGCGGCACGGCGGCCCGCGATCCGTCCGCGAACCGGACGATGCCCGCCTCGAGATGGATCCCGGCCCGGAATCGGCGGATCCCGGCCAGGCCGGCCCATCGACCGGACCGCCCGGCGAGCGGGCCGTGCGTGACGCGCACTGCAAGCGGATCGAGCCGTGGCACGAGCGCCGCGCCGGCGCCAAGGAGCAGCATCGGGGGGTCGGCGACGATCGCCGCGTCGCGACCGCCGGCCGCGGCGAGGATGGCGCGGACCGGTTCCGAGATCGGACGGCGGAGCGGCCCGTCGAGCACGAGCACGGCGAACGGCGGAGACCGATGGACCCCCGCCAGCTGCCGTCGTTCGGATGCCGCGAGATCGTGGAGGTCCTTCTCTGACATGCCGCCCACGACGATCCCCCGGACTCCCATCGCTCGGGCTCGGGTGAGCGCCTCCGCGTCGACCCGTCCACCGACGATGAGGATCGCCCCGGCCCGCCCGACGTCGATGGCTCCGGCACGAAGGTCGCTGTCCCGCGGGTCGATCGCCTCGAGCCGCCCGCGCGCCGGGCCTCCCGCCGCGGTCGTCCCCGGTACGCCGAGACCAGCGGCGACGAACTCGATGCCGATCCCCGGTCGGACCGATCCGACGACACCGGCGACGGGCGCGATCAGCTCGTCCGTCGCCGTCCCGCGAGCGACCCACCAGCCGCCATCGACCTCGAGCACCCGCTCGCCGTCGCCAGCGGCGGGGTCGGAGCGCCACATCCCCGATCGGAGATCGCCGTCCTCCGGCACGCGTCGCGGTCGGACGCGCCCGCGCCGTCCACGGTCCACGACGGCCACCGTCGCGTCACGGAAGCGCACGGCGAGGGGCGCACCCGCGGCGACGGCGAGTCCCGGCTCGACGAGGATCCTGTCCCCGACTCCGAGCGGCAGGCGGATGGAGGGCTCCTCCACGACGAGCGGGCGCACCGCGACGAACTCGAGGCCGACCTCCCCATCTCGCCCGACGGCACCGTCGACGACCCGCGACGACGCTCGCCGCGCCCTCGTCACGCCTCGGCCCCGGACCACAGGGCGCGCTGCCACGCGGCGAGCAGCTCACGGCGGTGCTCGAGGCGATCGGGCAGCCGGAGCGGCACGTCGCGGAGGTCGACGAGCAGCCCGCCGAGGCCGCCGGCGACCTCGACGGAGAAGCGCCGGCCGCGGGTGCCGAGGCGCACCGGATCGCGGAACTCGAACTCCGCCGAGGCGACGTGCCCCGGCGGCAGATCGACGAGCTGGAGACCGCCGGGCACGAGGTCGAGCTCGGCGAGACCCGTGCCGGATCGCACGCTCAGCCGGCCGGCGCTCCGGCCGGCGTGGAGACCGGCCGGCGCGACGACACTCCCGAGCGGGACGAGAAGATCGTCGACGAGGTCCTCGACGACCCGTCGACGCTCGAGGTCGTCGTCGATCGTCCCGAGCGGGCCGAGGAGCCGGGCGTGATCGAGGGCCAGGCCGCTCGCGCCCGGCCTCCGGATCGTGTCGGCGATCGCGAGGGCCACGGCCGGACCCGGGGCCATCGAGAAGACGCCGCCCGTCGCGATGATGAGATCGGGCGGATCGGCAGGGAACCGGTCCGCGGTGGCGGCACCGAGCCGGCTCAGCGCCGCCCGGGCCGCCGCCATCCGAAGCTCCGCGCCATCGCCATCCGCGTCCGACCACGGCGTTCGCCCGAGATCCCCGAGTCGATCCCGGAGGCGGACCCGATCGAACGGCATCGTCGCCCAGGCGAGGACCTCGTCCACGTCGGCGTCGCCGAGCGACCGGGGAACGAGGCCTGCCGACGGGACGACCACGAGGTGCGACGACGAAGCGATCTCGGGCGACCCGTCGTCGCGATGGGCCGCTGGACGGGCCGCGACCCGCAGGCCGGAGCCCATCCCGAGGCCGAGCGTCTCGATCCGGATCCCGAGGACCTCGGCGAGGGTCTGGGTCGTGCGGGCGATCCCGGTCGCGGCGTCGCCCGCATGGCTGCGGAGGCGCTCGAGGAACACGACGAGGGGATCGGGCGGTCGACCGCCGTTCCGCTCGCTGCGGGATCCGCGCCCCGATCCAGCGTCGACGGCCGGCGGCGCGTAGAGCAGTTCCGCGCCACCGCTGCGGCGCTCGATCGGGGCGAGCGCGAGCGGGCCGGAAAGGACGACCGTCGCGTCCGGCCGACGGTCCACGATCCCGGCGACGAGCGCCTCGAGGATCGCCGCACGGTCGCGCTCGGGGCCCGGGACCGGATCGGCCGTGCCGGCGAGGAGGGTGGTCACCCCAGGTGACAGGCCGCAGCGGAAGACGGCGAGCAGGTCGTCGCGCTCCAGGCTCGCGCTCGTCACCCGCCAGCCAGCGACCGTCGCCGCCCGCTCGAGCCGGAGGCGCGTCGCCTCGGTCGCCGCGAGCACCGCGATCGTCTCGGCCGCGCCGCTCCGGGCGGTGATCCGGGGCAACCGGGCGAGGCCGTCCGGGTCGTCGACCCCGAGCGTGGATCCGAGCGCCCGATCGGCGGCGGCGACCCGCGCGGCGAGCCGACGGACGACCGCGTCGACGGGTTGCGACGCCGGCCCGGCGAGCGAGCCGAGCAGCCGCCAGCGGTCGTCGATCCGCCCGATGAGCGAGGCGTTCGACGTGGCGGTGCCCACGTGGAGGGCGATGAACGCTCGGGGATCGCTCGTCACCCGCCCATGCTACCCGTAGCGACCGGCCACCACCCGGCGCGAGCGGCCGCGGCCGCCCTCAGGCATCCCAGGCCGACTCTTCGTCGAGCTCCTCGAGCCGATCGATGAGCTGTTCGATCCCGTCATCGTCGGCGAGGATCTCGCTCGCCATCACGAGGTCGCCGCCGAACAGCCCATGGACCCCCGGATCGAAGAACAGCATCGCATCCGCACCGAGCGGCCGGTACGGCCGGCTCGCATGGAGGAAGTGGACGGCCGACGCGGTGAGGCCGCGGAGCTGGATCTCGCGGGCGACGCGCTCGACGAGATCCTCCCGGGCGTCGGCGCTGGGATCGCGCGACATGGTCATCCGACGGCCGCGGCGGAGCGATGTGCCGCGCCCCGCGCGATCGCCGACTCGAACGCCTGATAGGTGGCCGCCCCGCGGAGGGCGAAGACGAGGCGCTCCAGGTCCGGCAGGCTCGGGATCGTCTCCCGCACGGTCTCCACCGTCACCCGCGCGGCCTCATCGAGTGGGAACCCGCCGACGCCGGTGCCGAGCGCCGGGAAGGCGATGCTCGCGATCTCCAGCTGTCGGGCCCGGTCGAGGGCGCTCCGGACCGCCGCGGCGATGGCCTCGGAACTGGTCCGCCGGTTCGCGTCGATCGACACGGCATGGATGACGAACCGGGCCGCGAGCGTCCCGCCTGTGGTGACGACGGCGCTCCCGAGCGGCATCGGGCCCTGTCGGACCGCGGCGAACTCGATGGCGTCGCCGCCGCGGCGCTTGAGCGCCCCACCGACCCCGGTCGACATCCACAGTGAGGGGCTGGCGGCGTTCACGATCGCGTCGACCTCGAGGTCGCAGATGTCCCCGTTCCAGAGCTCGATCCGGGCTGCCACTGGTAGACCTCCTCCGTGAGCGTCCTGATGCCCACGGGCACGGCCGCCGCATGGTACACCCGGGGCAACCGGCCAGCCATCTGGGCCATCACCTCCCAGGTGATCGTGGTGCGGGTGTGCGCCAGCTCCACCGCCCGGATCTCTGCATCTCCCTGCCGGCCGAGGAGCACGAACTCGTCGTCCACGGTGACCGGGGACCCCGGAACGTCCGTCACGTCAGCGACGACGGCATCCATCGCCACCGTCCCGACGAGCGGCACCCGCCGGCCGCGGACGAGCGCGGCTGCCCGGTTGGACAGGACGCGGGGCCAGCCATCGCCGTAGCCGATCGGCAGCGTCGCGACCCGGGACGGACGGGCCGTCACGAAGCTCGGACCGTAGCTCACCCCATGGCCGGCTGGCAGGTCCGCAACCCGGACCGGACGCGTATGGAGGGACATGACCGGCGCGAGCGCCGTCGCGAGTTCGAGGCGCCCGGCCGCCGGTTCGAGGCCGTCCGGCACGAGGCCGTACAGCCCGAGCCCCAGGCGGACGCGTTCGTGGAGCGGCGCTGACGCCGCAAGGAGGGCACCCGTCGCCACGAGATGACGGGCCACCGGCGGCGCCTCACCGCGTGCGCCGGCCGACGCATCGGCGAAGCGCCGCACGGCGAGCGTCGTCGAGACCGCGTCCTCGGGGGCCGCCAGGTGGGACCACAGGCCGCCCAGGGTGATTCCGGGGGTCGCCCCGATGCGATCGACGACGCGAGCGACCGCCTCGACGGCGACCCCGCCCCGTCCGAGGCCGGTCTCGACCTCGACATGGAGGACGAGCGGCGGACGACCGGCCGCCGCCGGCGACGCCATGGCGTCGCAGAGGCGGGCGAGGAGCGCTTCGTCGGCGACCGTGACCGCGAGTCCGAGGTCCGCCGCGGCCGGGCCGCCGTCCGGCGGGATCGGGTAGAGGACGAGGATCGGACGCTCGATGCCCGCGGCTCGGAGGAGCTGTCCCTCGTCGAGCGTGGCCACGCAGAATCCGTCCGCCCCGCATCGCTCGAGCCAGCTCGCGACGGCGACCGCCCCATGGCCGTAGGCGTCCGCCTTGACGACCGGTTCGATCCGGACGCCCGCCGGCACCGCCGCCCGGACCGCCGCGAGGTTGGCGGCGAGACGGTCGAGGTCGATCTCGAGCCATGCCGTCCGCGGCAGCCCGGGCAGGGCGGCCCGACGAAGCGCGTCCTCGATCCGCTCGTTCAGCTCGACGGTCCGTCCGGCCCGTCGGCGACCGCGGGCGACGCCGGTGACGCTGCCGCGTCGCGATCCCGGACGAATCCGAACCGACCCGCTCGACCTCGGCGTTCGGCGATCACCGCGAGGCGCCGTCTCGCGAGCGCGATCTCGAACGGCAGGTCGGCGGCGAGGAGTCCAGCATCGCCGAGGCGCTCACTGACCGACTCGCCGGCCATCCCGTGAAGGTGGACGCCGAGGCGCGCCGCGTCATAGGGCGTCAGCCCCTGGGCGAGGAGCGCGCCGATCGTCCCGGCGAGCACGTCGCCGGTCCCGCCCGTCGCCATCGCCGGGTTCATGAAACGGGCGATCGCGGTCGCCCCGTCGGGCGCCGCCACGACGGTCCGGGCGCCCTTAAGGACGACGGTCTGGCCCCACTCGACGGCGGCCGCCGACGCGGCGGCGACGCGGGCGTCGTCGTCACCGATGAGATCGCCGTCGAGAGACGGATCGTGGCCGGCTCCGGCGCGAAGGCGGGCGAACTCGCCGACATGCGGCGTGAGGACGGCCTGTCGCGTGACGGCCGTCCACCACGAATCGGTCGACGCGAGGGCCCGCAGCGCTTCCGCGTCGAGGACGATCGGGGGCGGGGTCGATCGATCCGACGGGCGAGTCTCGATGCCGACGTCGCCGCTCGCTGCCACGAGGTCGGCGATGAACTGCCGGGTAGACAGGCCCGGCCGGAGTCCGGGACCGACGACGATCGCGTCGTGCTCATGGTCGAGGACGCGGGCGAAGGCCGCCTCGGCATCGAGCTCCTCGAGATCGTCCTCGGGCAGGGCGAGCGTCGTCGCCTCGACGACCTTCGCGGCGAAGAGCGGCTGGAGCGATCCCGGCACGGCGAGGGTCACGAGGCCCGCCCCCGCGCGCCCGGCCGCGACACAGACGAGGAGGGCGGCCCCGGCGTAATCGAGCGAGCCGGCGACCACGAGCAGGCGCCCGAACGATCCCTTGTGGGCCCGCTCCGGCCGGACCGGCACGAGCTGCGCCGCGACGCCGTCGTCGAGCGCCGCTGCGCCGGCCGCGCCGGTCGCCGCGGGCGCGGTCGACGCGCCGACGTCGGCGGCCCCCGGACCACGACCGAATCCGAGCGGCCGATCAGTCACGGGCGGCCGCCTCGCCGACGGTCCGGAGCCGCTCGAGTCGGGCGAGGATCCGCCGTTCGCGTTCGTCGAGCCGCTCCTCGATGTCCGGCGGGAAGACGTACGCGCCACCCGTCGCCCGGACGCCGAACGCGATGGCCACGGCGTAGTCGGACTCGTGGCTGATCGACACCGCGATCCGCGCCATGCCGAGCTGCTCGGCCCGGGCGGCCGCCCGGCCGTGAAGGCGGACCGACGGCTGGCCGGTCGGCAGGCGTTCGATCTCGATGTCTCGCCACCCGATGCCGCGGACACCGAGACCGAGGACCTTCGAGACCGCCTCCTTCGCCGCCCAGCGGCCGGCCATGGTCTCCGGCCGACCCCGCACGTGACGCTGTTCACCCGGCGTGAGGACACGGTTCGTGAACCGCTCGCCGAACCGGGCGAGGGTGGTCGCGATCCGATCGACCCGGATGATGTCGATGCCGAGCTCGGTCGTCCCCGGCGGCACGGGCGGCGTCGGCACCGGTCCCCTACTCGACCGTCACCGACTTGGCGAGGTTGCGCGGCTGATCGACGTCCGTGCCCCGGGCGACCGCCATGTGGTAGGCGAACAGCTGCAGCGGGATCACGGCGAGGACGGGAGCGAGCGCCTCGTGGGTGTCCGGGACCCAGCAGACGTCGTCCGCGAAGCGCTCGATCTGGGTGTCGCCCTCCGTCGCGACCGCGATGACCTTCGCATCGCGCGCGCGGCCCTCCATCACGTTGCTGATGAGCTTGTCGTACGTCGACGAACGGGTCGCCACCGCGACGAGCGGACACTCGGCGTCGAGGAGACTGATCGGTCCGTGCTTGAGCTCGCCGGCCGCGTAGCCCTCCGCGTGGACGTAACTCACTTCCTTGAGCTTGAGCGCGCCCTCGAGCGCGGCCGGGTACGTCTGACCGCGGCCGACGAACATGAAGCCCCGGGAGTTCACGTAGCGACGGGCGAGGAGGGCGGATCCGGTGGCGTGTTCGAGGGCCCGTTCCGCCGCTGCCGGGAGGGCGCGGAGCGCCAAGCCCAGGGCGAGCTCGGTCTCGTCGGCGAGGCTTCCCCGGGCCTTGGCGATGGCCGCGGCGAGGATGACGAGCGTCGTCACCTGGGTGACGAACGTCTTGCTCGCCGCGACCGCGATCTCCGGGCCTGCCTGGAGGAACAGGACGGCATCCGCTTCGCGGGTGATCGCCGAGCCCACGGTGTTCGTCACGGCGACGATCGGGCAGCCGCGTTCGCGGGCGAGGCGGGTCGGGGCGATCGTGTCGGCGGTCTCCCCCGACTGGGTGACAGCGATGACGAGCGTCCGGCCGTCGAGCGGCGGCGGCGCGTAGCGGAACTCGGAACCCACGGTGGCGCGGGCGGGAAGACCGGTCCAGTCCTGGAGGGCGGCCGCTCCGACGAGCGCCGCGTAGTACGCACTGCCGCAGGCGACGAGCTCGATCCGCTCGATCGCGCCGAGGATCCCGGCGACGGGACCGAGCTCGTCGACGCGGATGCGGCCGTCCCGGCCGACGCGCCCGGTGATCGTGGCCCGCAGGGCGTCCGGCTGCTCGTTGATCTCCTTGAGCATGAAATGGGCGTAGCCGCCCTTCTCGGCCGCCTCGAGCGACCACCCGATCGTCGTGGTGACACGCTCGCGCGGGACGCCGTCCACCCCGCCGATCGAGACGCCGCCCGGTCGCAGGTCGGCGATGTCGCCCTCCTCGAGGAAGATGACCCGGTCCGTGTGGGCGAGGATGGCGGCGACGTCGCTCGCGAGGAACGATTCGCCGTCGCCGAGACCCACGACGAGCGGGACGTTCATGCGGGCCCCGACGAGGCGGTCCGGTTCGCCGCGGTGCATCACCGCGAGGGCGTACGTGCCCTCGATGTGGCCGAGAGCGAGCCGCGTGGCGGCGGCGATGTCGCCGCTGTAGGCCTCCTCGATGAGATGGGCGATCGCCTCCGTGTCGGTCTCGGACGTCAGCGTGTGACCGCGGGCCTCGAGCCCGTCGCGGAGCTCGCGGAAGTTCTCGATGATGCCGTTGTGGATGACGGTGATCGCGCCGCTGCAATCCTGGTGTGGGTGGGCATTCAGATCGTTCGGCCGACCATGCGTCGCCCAGCGGGTGTGGGCCAGGCCGATCGCCGCGTGGGGCGTCCGGTCCGCGATGGCGGTCGCGAGATTGGCGAGCTTGCCCGCCCGCTTCTCGACGAACAGGTCGCCCCGTTCGTCGACGAGCGCGATGCCCGCCGAGTCGTAGCCGCGGTACTCGAGCCGCCGCAGGCCATCCATGAGGATCGGTCCCGCCTCGCGGGGTCCGGTGTAGCCGACGATGCCGCACATATTGGTGTGTCTCCTCGCGACCCCGCTGAGGCGCGCCCCTGGGGCCCGGTCAGTCTAGACGGTCTCCGGCGAGTGCCGCCAGCGCGTCGGCGAGCTCCGCGACGAGCTCCGGATCCGTGCCTTCGACCATGACCCGCAGCGCCGGCTCCGTGCCCGACGGCCGGACGAGGATCCGACCCCCCGGACCGAGCCGCGCCCTGGCGTTGCGGATCGCTCCCTGGAATACCGGATCCCCCTCCCACTGGTCGCGATGACGCGCGGGCACCGCGCGCTGTTGCTGCGGGAGCAGCGGGATCCTCGCGGCGAGCTCGCGGAGCGACGCGCCGGTCCGGGTCATGACGCGGAGCACCTCGAGGGCGGTGACGATCCCGTCGCCCGAGGTCGTCTGCTCGAGGACGATGACGTGGCCGCTCTTCTCGCCTCCGAGCGTGGCGCCGCTCACCTGCATCCCCTCGAGGATGTACTTGTCGCCGACGGGCGTCCGGACGACCTGCCCGCCGGCCGCCTCGACGACGGCCTGGAGGCCGCCGTTGGAGAGGACCGAGACCACGAGGGCGCCCCCGGGAAGCGCACCGCGGACGAGGCGGTCGAGGGCGAGGATCCCGAGGACCTGATCGCCGTCCACGATCGCGCCCGTCGAGTCCACCGCGATGAGCCGGTCGGCGTCGCCGTCGAGGGCGAAGCCGACATCGGCGCCGCGGCCGACGACCGCCTCGGCGAGCGACCCGGGTGCCGTGGCACCGGACCGCACGTTGATGTTGACCCCATCCGGGTCGTTGTGGATGACCTCCACCCTTGCACCCGTTGCGGCGAGGATCTCCGGGCCGAGGGCGCCGCCCGAACCGTTCGCGCAGTCGAGGACGATCCGGACGTCCGTCGGGATCTCCCCCGCGAGGGCAAGCCGAGCCGCGCGATACCGATCCACGAAGGCGCGCGCCCGATGGACCCGGCCGAGCTCGGCGTTGGGGGCGCCGCCGAGCTCCTCGGAGCGCCAGATGAGCGCCTCGAGCTCGTCCTCGATATCGTCGTCGAGCTTGAGGCCCCGTCCGTCGAGGACCTTGAGACCGTTGTCGTCGGCCGGGTTGTGCGACGCGGAGACCATGATCCCGGCCGCGAACTCGGCCTGGCCGGCGATGAAGGCGAGACCCGGCGTCGGGACCACGCCGACGTCATGGACGTCCACTCCGAGGCTCGTCGCGCCGGCCGCGATCGCCGCGACGAACATGTCGCCGGAGCGCCGGGTGTCCTGGCCGACGACGATCGCGCCGCCCGCACCCACGAGCCGGTGGGCCGTCGCCCGGCCGAGCGCGTAGGCGAGGGTCGGTCGGAGGTCGACGTTGACCACCCCGCGGATGCCGTCCGTGCCGAACAGGCGGGCCACCGTCAGGGCCCCGAGGGTGAGGGGGACGGCGAGAGGAGCGGTCCGATCGTCACGCCGATCGTCGGCGGACTGACTGCCACCACCGTGAGACCGGCGGGCAACGTCGCCTTGAGGGGAACGTCATGCACACCGGGAGCGAGTCCGTTGACGTCCGCGATCAGGACGAGCGCGTCGCCCTGGATCGTCGCCAGGTCGGCGGCCGACCCGCCGATGGTCACGAGCACCTGGGCCGTCGACAGCGTGTAGACGCGGTCCTGGCGGGCTCCCGCGAGGACCGGTCCGACGCTGAACGTGCGGGTCCCGGTCGCCGCGCTGACGCGGGCCGTGATCGAGATGGTCGACGTCCCGAGGACGGCGACGCCCGGCGGCAGGACGAGGCCGACCGCCCCCGTCACGTCGGACGCCGCGCCGGTGACAGAGAGAGGTTGGGTATCAAGCTTCGTGAGTGCCTTGAGGGTCACGATGTCGCCCTCCACCGTCACCACGAGAGGCGCCACGTCGACCGAGGTGAGGGTATAGCCGGTCGCCGGCGTCCCGGTGACGATCGGGTTCACCGGCAGGGACCGACTCTGCAGCTGGCTCCCGACGAGGATCCGGACGCGAACGCTCGACGGGTTGAGGTGGACCTGGCTGACGGCGATCCCACGGGCGTCGATCGCCTCGAGGTCGACCTGCTGGTCGATCGACACGCCCGACGGGTCGATCCGGACGCGAGCCACGGCCGCGACGACCTGGCTCACGTTCGACTGCGTTCCGGAGACCGTCACCTGGGTCACGTCGACGATCGGCGGGCGGACCTCGAGTCCCGATGGCGCCGTCCCGCTGTCGACCTGGACCGGGACGACCTTCTCGCGGAGCGGATCGAGCCGCACGGAGATGAGCCGCGGCGTCCAGTCGAGGACCTGGACCTGCGGGTCAGGCGAGGTGACATTCACCGCGACGACGAAGTCGTTCGAGGAATCGGGGGAGGCCGTCGAGAGGTCGATCCAGGCGGAGAACATGTCGCCCGAGATCCGATTCGCGACATCGACGGGGGCGAAGTAGCGGATGCTCGTCACGTACCGGATCCCGCCGAGGAGGACTGCCGAGGCCGGCTGGTTGCGGACCTCGATCGCCACCTGGCCACGCCAGTCGTTCGAGTTCTGCGACAGGACGAGCACGACGTAGAGGAGCGCAGCCAGGCCGATCGCCGCGAGCTTCAGCGGCCAGTTGTGGAGGACGAGACGGAACGTCCGCCTCACCGGTGCGCCCGTGCCGCAGCGACCGCCCGAGCCTCCTCGTCGGCGTCGCGGTCGGCCGGCTCGACCCGATCGGTCCGCTCCTCCCGCGCGGCCCGGCGGTCGCGGCGGCGTCCGACCGCCCGACCCAGATCACGGAGGCGAGACGCCCGGCCGCCGAGCCCCGCATCGCCCGGACCCACGGCCCGCAGGTCGAAGATCGATCGACGGCCGGCGCTCGGGTCGAGGAGGGCGGTGAGGGCCCGGGCGAGCTGTCCCTCGGACAGGTTCCGGACGATCCGGGCCCGCTCGACGAGGCTCACCTGGTGGTTCTCCTCGGACACGACGACGACGACCGCATCCGTCTGCTCCGTGATCCCGAGGGCCGCCCGATGCCGCGTCCCGAACCGCTCCGTGTGGACCGACGTCTCGGCGAGCGGGAGGAGCGCGCCGGCGGCGAGGATCCCGTCGTCGCGGATGATCACCGCGCCGTCGTGGAGGGCGCTCCGGGGCATGAAGATCGACTGGAGCAGGTCCACCGAGAGGTCCCCGTGGACCATGACGCCGCTCTCGGCGACCTCCTCGAGTCCGGTCTCGCGCTCAAGGACGATGAGGGCGCCGTGGCCGTCCGTCGACATGAGCGAGGCCGCATGGGCGACGGTCGTCGCGACGTGTTCGGCGGTCCGTCGCTCGCTCGGCGAGACGAGCCAGGCGAACGATCCCACCCGGCCGATCCGCTCGAGGGCGCGGCGAAGCTCGGGCTGGAACACGACGACGAGCGCGAACAGCCCGACGACGCCGCCGGTCTGGAGGATCTGCGAGAGGAGGCGCAGCTCGAACGCCTGCGCCGCGGCATAGACGGCGAAGAGGACGCTGACACCGATGACGAGGCGGACCGCGCGCGTGCCGCGGATGAGGCTGAAGAGCCAGTAGATGAGGAGGGACGTGATCGCGATGTCGACCACCGTCGACAGTCGGACCTGGTCAAGGATCGACTGGAGGAGCTGCGGCATCGTCCGCGCAGTCTACATCGCACCATCCGGCCGCCCGGCGTCCGGCGTCAGGCGCAGAGGGCGGTGAGCCGTGGATCGTCGGGGAACCATGCCTCGACGACCTGGCAGAGGCGCGCCCGCGCGGCCGGGTCGACGTCAAGGTCGAGCAGACGGCCGAGCAGGGCGAGCTTGTCGGCGGCGAGGCCGCTCCATCCCCTGGCGAGGTAAATCTCGGCGAGCTCGAGGTGGAGCGACGGGTCCGCCGGGACGACCGCGAGCGCCTGGTGGCAGAGGTCGAGCGCCGCCGCGTAGTGGCCGGCCGCGACATGCACGCGGGCGGCATCGAGGAAGGGCCGTCCAGCGGCCATGGACACGGCCGACTCGGGCGCAGCGGCCACGGACACCTCGGACGCGAGGGCAGCGGACTCGAGCGCAGCGCCCGCCGCGGTGGCACGTCCGTCGAGACGGAGGGTCGCCGCGGCGATCGTCGCATCGTCGGCCGGGCCGGCATCCTCCGGAGCGAGGGGCAGCGGGTCGGATCCGATGACCGGGGCGACGGCATCTTCGGCCTCCGCCGCGCGATCCGGAGGGTGCGCTGCGGCGACCCCGCCGAGGACGCGAACCGCCCGCGCCACCGCCGCGTCCGCGTCGCTGCCGCCGGACGACCCCCGGAGACGGCCGAGCAGGCCCTCCACCTGGCGGCGACGCTCCTTCGACTCCGCCTGCTCGAGGGCGCGGCCCGCGGTGGCGCACGCCTCGGCGAGCCGGCCGGCCGCCTCCTGGACGTCCGCGAGTCGATCGTAAGCGTCCGCCGCCGCGATGCGCCTGCCCATCCAGGCGAGCGTCTCGGCGCGGCCGGCGAGTGAGGCTTCATCACGCGGCGCCACGGCAAGGGCGGCGTCGAATGCGGCGAGTGCCTCCGCGGATCGGCCGGCTCGGGCAAGGACGGCGCCGCGACTCGCGTGCGGAAGGGGACGATGCGAGGCGAGCGCGCTCGCCTCCGTGTACGCCGCAAGGGCCTCCTCGGTCCGGCCACGGAGCGTCGCCTCGTGGCCCCGTCGGAGCGCGTCCTTGTACCGCTCGAAGAGCGGCTCACTCATGCGGCGCCTCGAGCAGCTCGGCGAGCAGGCCCTTCTGGGCATGGAGCCGGTTCTCCGATTGCGCCCAGACGAGACTCCGTGGACCGTCCATCACCGCATCCGTGATCTCGTCGCCGCGGTGGGCCGGCAGGCAATGCATCGCGACCGATTCCGGACCGGCCGTATCGAGGAGCGCGTCGTCCACTCGGTAGTCGGCGAACGCGACGCGACGCGCGGCCACCTGTGACTCCTGGCCCATCGACGTCCACGCGTCCGTGTAGACGACCGCAGCGCCGCGCACGATCGCCCGGGGATCGCGGTCGAGGACGATGCGGGCGCCGGACGTCTCCGCCATCCGGCGGGCGCGGGCCACGATCGCCGCATCCGGGCCGTATCCGTCCGGATGGGCGAGCCGGATCTCCATCCCGAACAACGCTCCGGCAAGGACCAGGGAGTGGAACACGTTGTTCCCGTCCCCGACGAACGCGACGATCACGCCGTCGAGGCTCCCGAAACGCTCCCTGAGGGTGAGCAGGTCGGCGAGGACCTGGCACGGATGCTCGCGGCTCGTCAGGGCGTTGATGACCGGGATCGCGGCACGGTCCGCGAGTTCGGCGATGACCTCGTGTTCGCCGATGCGGGCCATGATCCCGTCGACGAACCGCTCGAGGTTCCGGGCGACGTCGCCGACCGACTCGCGCTCGCCGAGACCGACGTCCGCAGCGGCAAGGTAGATGCCATGGCCCCCGAGCTGGGTCATCCCGGCTTCGAAGGTCACGCGCGTCCGGAGACTCGGATGCTGGAACAGCATCGCCAGTGATCGACCGGCGAGCGGCGGCTCGAGGTGCCCGTGGCGGGCGAGGAATTCCCGCTTCAACGCAGCGGCGCGGTCGAGGATCCGGTCGAGCTCCGGACGGGTGAAGTCGCCGATACCGACGAAGTCGCGGCCGCGAAGGGGCGACCGGGACGACGTCCCGGGTGGATCGACGGCCGCCATCTGCGGGCCCTCGATCCGGACGGTCAGCGCTTCGTGTACTGCGGCGCCTTGCGGGCCCGCTTGAGGCCGTACTTCTTGCGTTCCTTCATCCGCGGATCGCGAGTGAGGAGGCCGGCCTGGCGGAGGGGCAGCCGATTGCCGTCGGGATCGAGCTGGAGGAGCGCCCGGGCGATGCCGTGGCGGATCGCCCCCGCCTGGCCGGTGACGCCGCCGCCCTCGACCTTGATCATCGCGTTGAAGCGACCCTCCGTGCCGGTGACCCGGAAGGGCATCCGCAGATCCGCCTCGTTGAACGCGTTGCCGAAGTGCTCGTCGAGCGATCGGCCGTTGACGACGATCGCTCCTTCGCCGGGGAGAAGCCGGACGCGGGCGGTCGCCGTCTTCCGACGACCCGTTCCAAAGTAGAAGGCAGGTGTGATCATCGGTACGTGCTCCTCCTCAGGCGAGCGGCTCAGGCCGCTGGGCCTGATGCGGGTGGTCCGTCCCGGCATAGATCTTCAGCTTGCGGAGCTGCTGGGCGCCGAGTCGATTGCGCGGCAGCATTCCCTTGACGGCGCGGCGGATGACCTCTTCCGGTCGGCGGGCGAGGAGATGGCCGAGCGTCTCCTCCTTGTAGCCCTGCGGATGTCCGCTGTGCCGCGCGTAGATCTTCGATTCGAGCTTGTCGCGCGTAACCGCGATCCGGGCCGCGTTGAGGACGATCACGTGGTCGCCCGAGTCGAGGTTCGGCGTGTAGGTCGGCTTGTTCTTGCCCTCGAGGACACGGGCGATGCGCGACGCGAGCCGGCCGAGCGTCTCGTCCGTCGCGTCGACGACGAACCAGCGTCGCTCGATCTCGCTCTCGCGGAGCGTGTACGTCTTGACGTTCATCGGTCTCCGTGTTCTCCGTGTGCTCCGTGCTGTCCGCCGGTCCGCCGTCCCATGACGACGCGCCGGAGACAGAGTCCCTTCGCCGGGGCCATCGCCCCGTCGAGTGCCGGTCGGCCCGCGACGAGTGCCGCGGCGACCGCCGATCCATCCATCTCACCCCGGCCGACCTCGAGGAGGACGGCCACGATCCGCCGGACCATGCCGCGGAGGAAGGCGTCCGCCGCGACGTCCACCGTCACGACCGACCCCGTCCGCCGCACCCGGACCCGGTGAAGGGTCCGGACCGGTCCCCGGTCCACCGCCCCGAAGGCGGAGAAGTCGTGCCGGCCCACGAGGGCCTGCCCGGCTCGCTCCATCGCGACGGCATCGAGCGGGCTCCGCACCCCGAGCGCCTGTCGCTCGCGGAGCGGACTGCGCGGCCCGTTCCACACGGTGTAGCGGTATTCCCGATACCGCGCCGCAAAGCGAGGATGGAACGCCACCGACGCTCGTCGCAACCCGTGGATCGCGACGTCCGCCGGGAGCAGCGCATCGAGCGCCCGGCCGAGTTCCGCCACCGAGAGCCGCCCGTCGTAGGTGAAGGCGATCACCTGTCCACTGGCGTGCACTCCGGCGTCGGTCCGACCGGCTCCGTCGACCCGCAGCCTCCGACCGTCCGCGAGGCGGGCGAGGGCGGCTTCGAGCTCCCCTTGGACCGTCCTGGCTCCAGGCTGGGCCTGGAACCCGGCGAAGTCCGTACCGTCATATTCCACCCGCGCTCGGCAGCGCACGGGCGCGTCCTCTCGGACGCTCGACGTGGCGTCAGACCAGCTCGATCTGGACGATCTCTGCCGCATCTCCGACGCGCTGTCCGATCCGGACCAGGCGGGTGTACCCGGACGTCCGGTCCGCATATTTCGGGGCGATCTCGTCGAACAGCTTGCCGACGACGAGCGGCTCGTTCGGGAAGGCGGCGATCACGGCTCGTCGGGCGGCGAGGTCGCCACGCTTGGCGAGGGTGATCATCCGCTCCACCCGGCCGCGGATCTCCTTCGCCTTCGCCTCGGTGGTCCTGACGCGTTCGTAGCGCAGGACCGAGACGGTGAGATTCCGATACAGGGCCAGACGCGGCCCCTGCTTCCGGGAGAGCTTTCGACCGTCGATGCGATGGGCCATCGATCAGGCCTCCTCGTCCTCGAGCGGCGCATCCGCCTCGGGCTCGTCGAAGCCGTCGGCATCCGTCTCCGGCACGACGAAGCCGCGCATCCGGAGCCGCTCCTTCATCTCGTCGAGCGACTTCTTCCCGAAGTTCCGCATCCGCAACAGGTCGTCGTCGGACAGCTGGAGCAGCTGGCCCACCTTCACGATGTTGTTCCGCTTGAGCGAGTTGTAGGCGCGCATCGGCAGATCGAGCTCTTCGATCGGCATGTCGAGCATGTTCGGGGGCAGGGCCGGCACGCCGCTCCCCGCCGTCCCGCCGGCGAGCGCCGGCATGCCCACGGTGACGAAGTGCTGGAACTCGTCCACGAGGCGGGCGGCGGCGCGTGAGAGCGCCTCCTCCGGGCCGATCGTGCCGTCGGTCTCGATCTCGATCGTCAGCTTGTCGTGATTCGTGTCCTGACCGACGCGGACACTGTCGATCCAGTAGTTGACCTTGCGGACCGGGGTGAAGATCGCATCGACCGCGATGACGCCGATCGGCAGCGCCTCGGCGCGCTCCGCGCCGATGTAGCCGATGCCGCGCTCCACGGTCAGGTCCATCTCGATCGTCAGGTCGTCCTTGTCGATCGTCATGAGCAGCTGCTCGGGATTGACGATCTCGACGTCCGCCGACTCGGTGATGTCCGCCGCGGTGACCGGGCCGGCGCCGCTCTTGATGAGGCGCAGCTGGACCGGGTGGCTGGCGAAGCTCTTGAGACGGAGCTTCTTCACGTTGAGGACGATCTGCGTCACGTCTTCCTTGACGCCGGGGATCGTCGAGAATTCCTGGTAGACGTCGCGGATCTGGACGGAGGTGACCGCCGCTCCCTCGAGCGACGAGAGGAGGACGCGGCGCAGGGCGTTACCGATGGTGACCCCATACCCCGCCTCGAGCGGGCCGGCCTCGTACTTGGCGTAGAAGCCCACTTCCTCGACGGATTCGATCTGTGGGGTCTCGAGTTCGATCATGATCGGGCGATTACCTCGAGTAGTACTCGACCACGAGCTGCTCGTTGAGGTCGAGCGGCATCTGGTCGCGGCGTGGCAGGTCGGCGATGGAGCCGGCGAGCGTCGCGGCATCCACCGCGAGCCATTCCGGTCCCTGGTGGGAGCGGAGCGTTTCCTTGGCGGTCTTGAACGGATCGCGCCCGACGCGCGACTCCCGGACGGCGATCCGGTCTCCCGAGGACAGCTGATACGACGGGATGTTCGTCGGCCGACCGTTGACCGCGAAGTGACCGTGGTTCACGAGCTGACGGGCCTGGGCCCGCGAGCTGGCGAAGCCCATCCGGTAGACGACGTTATCGAGCCGGAGCTCGAGCATCCGGAGGAGGTTCTCGCCGGTGACGCCGGGCCGGGCCTCGGCCGCATCGAAGTAGTTCTTGAATTGGCGCTCGAGCACGGAGTAGACGCGCCGGACCTTCTGCTTCTCGCGCAGCTGGAGGCCGAACTCGCCGACCTTCCGGCGCCGCACGCCGTGCTGACCGGGTGGGGTCGGGCGGCGTTCGAAGGCGCACTTCTTCGTATAGCAGCGACTGCCCTTGAGGAAGAGCTTGGCGCCCTCCCGACGGCAGAGGCGGCAGACGGAACCGGTGTAACGGGCCATGTGATCCTTGACCTGTGGTCCTGACGGGGCTCAGACGCGCCGGCGCTTGGGAGCGCGGCAACCGTTGTGCGGGATGGGCGTCACGTCGGTGATGGCGGAGACTTCCAGTCCGGCGGCCTGGAGCGACCGGATGGCCTGCTCGCGGCCGGCGCCGGGTCCCTTGACGAACACCTCCACCTGGCGCATCCCGTTCTCCATCGCCCGCTTCGCAGCGCCATCCGCGGACAGCGCTGCCGCGTAGGGCGTGCTCTTCCGCGATCCCTTGAAGCCGGCCACGCCAGCGGAGCCCCAGCTGATGACGGCCCCGGAGAGGTCGGTGATGGTGATGAGCGTGTTGTTGAAGGTCGCCTGGATGTGGACGTGCCCCTGCGGGACGTTCTTCCGCTCCTTGCGCCGGACCTTCAGTGCCCGCTTGCGTTCGGCCATACGGTGGGTCAGTCCTCGCTATTTCTTGCGCCGGACGCCGACGGTCTTCTTCGGACCGCGCCGTGCCCGCGCATTCGTCTTCGTCCGCTGGCCACGCACCGGGAGGTTGCGTCGATGGCGCATGCCTCGATACGAGCCGATCTCGATGAGTCGCTTGATGTTGAGCGCCACTTCCCGACGGAGGTCACCTTCGACCTTGTAACGCCGATCGATGAGCTCGCGGAGGCGGTTGACCTGTTCGTCGGTGAGGTCGCGGACCCGGGTGTCCGGGTTGATGTTGCTCTGGGCGAGGATCCGCTGGCTCGTGGGCAGCCCGATGCCGAAGATGTACGTGAGGGCGACCTCGACGCGCTTCTCGCGCGGGATGTCCACACCGGCGATTCGTGCCATCGGTTACCCCTGCCGCTGCTTGTGTTTCGGGTTGCTGCAGATGACCATCACCGTCCCGTGGCGACGAATCACCTTGCACTTGTCGCAGCGGGCCTTGACGGAAGCTCTGACTTTCAACGGACCCTCGTGGCTGTGCGTCGCACGCGATCGTCGGTTACTTGAGGCGGTAGGTGATGCGTCCGCGAGTGAGGTCGTAGGGCGAGAGTTCGACCCTGACGCGGTCCCCCGGCAGGATCCTGATGAAGTTCATCCGGAGCTTGCCGCTGATGTGAGCCAGGACCCGGTGTCCGTTCTCGAGTTCGACGGCGAACATCGTGTTCGGAAGCGGCTCGATGACCGTTCCCTCGACTTCGATCGCGTCTTTCTTCGCCACGGGCGCCGTGTTTCCCTTTCTTCGTGACGAGTGCCGGTCGGTGGACCGGCACACGAACGTGCAGAGTATCAAACCAGCGCCGAATCGGCAACTGGCCTGGTCAGACGGTGGTGAGCACCTCGGCACCGCGGTCGGTGACCGCGATCGTGTGCTCGAAATGAGCGGCCAGCGAACCGTCCGCGGTGACGACCGTCCAGTCGTCCGGCAGGACCCGCGTGTCGTACCCGCCGAGGGTGAACATGGGCTCGATCGCCAGGCAGAGGCCCGCCTCGATCCGTCGTCCCGCCCAGCCCGTCCGGTAGTTCGGGACCTGCGGCTCCTCGTGCATCCGACGGCCGATGCCGTGGCCGACATAGTGGCGGATGACGCCGAGCCCGGCCGCTGCCGCGACATCCTCGACGGCCGCCCCGATGGCCTCGATGTGGCTGCCGGGGACTGCGGCGGCGATGCCGGCCATCATCGCCAGGCGGGTCGTCTCGATCAAGCGTCGGGTCGCCTCGGGCGGTCCGTCGCCGACGTAGAACGTGCGGGCCGCGTCGCCATGCCAGCCATCGACGATCGCGCCCGCGTCGACGGACACGACCATCCCTTCGCGGACCGCCCGTTCGGCCGGGATCCCGTGGACGATCTCCTCGTCGATGGAGATGCAGATGCTCGATGGGAACGGACGGCGGGGGTTCGCGCCCGGATAGCCCTTGAACGACGGCGTGGCCCCGGACGCCCGGATGTGGCGTTCGGCAAGGCGGTCGAGGTCCGCGGTCGAGACCCCGGGCCGGAGCTCCGATTCGACGAGCGCGAGGACTTCCGCGACGACCCGGCCGGCACGGCGCATGCGGGCGATGTCGGCGACGGACTTCACGGCGGACGGCCGTGGCCGGGCGAGCGCCATCAGGGAGTCCTCGAGAGCGCGTCCGTGACCTCGCGGATGAGCGCTTCGGTGACCTCGGCGACGGCCTGCCGTCCGTCGACGGTACCGAGCGCGCCGCGCTCGCGGTAGTAGGAGACGACGTCGCCCAGCGCGCCGAGCTGGAGCACGAGCCGCGAGCGGATGGTCTCCGCGCGGTCGTCGTCCCGCTGGTACAGGGGACTCTCGTCGATGTCGCAGACGCCGGGGACCCGCGGCGGTCGGCTCACCTCGTTGTAGACGTGGCCGGCGGCGCGGCAGAGCCAGCGGCCGGACATCCGCCGGACGAGCTCCTCCGCGGGGACCTCGATCGCGATCGCCCGATCCACCCGTCCGCCGCGCTCGGTGAGTGCCGCATCGAGGGCCTCCGCCTGATGCCGGTTGCGCGGGAACCCGTCGAGGATCGCACCGTCCGCCGCGTCGCGCTCGCGGAGCCGCTCGAGGAGCATCCGGATCGTGATCTCGTCCGGGACGAGCTCGCCGCGCTCCATGTAGCCGGCTGCCTCGAGTCCGACGGTCGTGCCATCGCGCACGGCCGTCCGGAAGAGGTCACCGGTCGCGACGTGCGGGACAGCGAGGCGGGCGGCGAGGATCGGGGCCTGGGTGCCCTTCCCGGCGCCGGGCGCGCCAAGGAGGACAACGACGGTCACCGGATGAAGCCCTCGTAGTTCCGCATCATGAGCTGGGCCTCGATCTGTTTCATCGTCTCGACGACGACGCTCACCACGATGAGCAGACCGGTTCCCCCGAGGCCGATCCCGCCGAGGCTCGGCACGATCGCGGCGACGACCTGCGGGGCGACCGCGACGATGCCGAGGAAGAGCGCTCCGGCGATCGTGATCCTGAACACGACCTTGGCGAGGTAATCCTGGGTCGGCCGCCCGGGCCGGATGCCGGGGATGAATCCGCCGTTCTTGCGCAGCTGCTCGGCCGTCTCGTCAGGCTTGAAGGTGAACGCCGTGTAGAAGTACGTGAAGCCGACGGTGAGGACGAAATACAGGATGAGGTACGGCGCGTTGTGGGTGTCGAGGAAGGACACGATGCCGCGCGAGATGCCCGCGATCAGGGGGACGGTGCTCGTCGAGAAATAGGACGCGAGCTGCTGTGGGAAGAGGAGGATGCTGATCGCGAAGATGATCGGGATGACGCCGGCCTGGTTCACCCGCAGCGGAAGGAACGTCGATCCGCCCTGATACATCCGCCGGCCACGGACACGGCTCGCGTACTGGATCGGGATCCGCCGCTGCCCCTCCTGGATGTAGATGATCGCGAACACGGCGGCGATGCCGATGACGAGGAAGACCGAGATCGCCGCGAGGTCCGGCGACTCGATGAAGGTCCGGATGGCGTTCGGGACGCGACCGACGATGCCGGCGAAGATGATGAAGCTGATCCCGTTGCCGATCCCCTTCTCGGTGATGAGCTCGCCGAGGAACATGAGAAGGATCGAACCCGCGGTGAGCGAGACGATCTGGGTGAGCGTCTGCCACGACGACAGCGAGAGGGGCGTCGTCAGGACGGTCCCCTGCGCGTTGAGCAGGGCGAGGAAGCCGTACGCCTGGAGCATCGCCATCGGGAGGCCGAGGTAGCGCGTGTACTGGTTGATCTTGTTCCGGCCGTACTCGCCTTCGCGGCTCAGCGCCTGGAGGGACGGGATGACGCCCGTCATGAGCTGCATGATGATCGAGGCGTTGATGTACGGGTTCAGCCCGAGCCCGACGATCGAGAACGAGGAGAGTCCGCCGCCGCTGAACAGGTCGAGCAGGCCGAACAGCGGGCTGCCGTTGAAGAAGCTCGCGAGCGCCGTCCGGTCGACGCCCGGGACGGGGACGTGGGCGAGGAACCGGAAGACGATGAGGATCCCGGCGACGTAGAGCAGGCGCCGCCGGATGTCGGGCGCGCGGAATGCGTTGAGCAGCGACTCGAACACGTCAGGCGTCTTCGCCGGGCAGGGTGGCGGAGGGCTCGACGTCGCCGGCCGATGCGGGCGCCGCGCCGGTGACCGACGCACGCGCCCGGTCGACACCGAGGGCCGCGAGCGGGCCCGACGAGATCTCGATGACCTGGACCGAGCCACCCGCCGCCTCGATCTTGGCGACAGCCGTCCGGCTGAACGCGTCGGCGACGACGAAGAGCGCCACGCCGATCTCGCCGTTGCCGAGGATCTTGAGCGGCTTGTCGAGGGTCCGCACCGCTCCGACGGCCCGCAGGATCTCCTGGTTGACCGTGATCGGGGCGGCCTTCCGCGACGCGGCCGGTTTCTTCGTCGCGGGGAGATCGCCCGCCTCGAGCGCGCCGAGCTCCACGAGCGCGGCGATCCGGCCGAGGTTGACGACCTCGTACTCGGTCTTGAATGGATTGCGGAAACCGCGCAGCTTCGGGATCCGCCGGTGAAGCGGGGTCTGGCCGCCTTCGAACCAGGGTGGGATCGAGCCGCCGGCGCGAGCCTTCTGGCCCTTCGTGCCGCGGCCGGCGGTCTTGCCACCACCCGCCGCGATGCCGCGTCCGACGCGGGTCCGGCGGGTGTGAGAGCCGGCCGCAGGACGAAGATCGTGGAGCTTCATGCCTTCTCCTTCGCCGCCCCGTCGGACGTCGTCTCCGGGAGCTCCTCCACCGTCACCATGAAGTGGACCTGGCGGACCATGCCCCGGGTCGCCGGATTGTCCGGGATCTCCACGGTGTCACCGATGCGATGCAGACCGAGGGCGCGGACGGTCGCGCGATTCCGCGAGATCTGGCTGATCGTGCTCTTCGTCTGGGTGACTCGAAGCCTAGCGGACACCGGCGGTCTCCCCCGTCGTGGCGGACGGCTGACCGGGGATGACGCTCCGCAGCCGGACGCCGCGGCGGGCGCCGAGCTCCTCCGCCGAATGGAGACTGCGGAGCGCCTCGATCGTCGCCCGCGTCACGTTCACCGGATTCGTGGAACCGTGGGTCTTGGCGAGGATGTCGCGGATCCCGGCGGCCCCGACGACCGCCCGGACGGAACCTCCGGCGATGACGCCGGTGCCCTGCGAGGCGGGCTTGAGAAGCACCCGGCTGGCCGAGTACTCGGTCCGAACCTCGTGGGGGATCGTCGTCCCGACCATCGGGATCCGGATGAGGTTCTTCTTCGCGTCCTCGACGCCCTTCCGGATCGCCTCCGGAACCTCACCCGCCTTGCCGAGCCCGACGCCGACATGACCGGCACCGTCGCCGACGACGACGATCGCGCTGAAGCTGAACCGCCGGCCGCCTTTGACGACCTTGGCGACGCGGTTGATCTGGACGACGCGCTCTTCGAGCGTCAGCTTGTTGGGGTCGATCCTGGGCACGTGGTCTGCTCCTTGCCGATCAGAAGTCGAGGCCGGCTTCGCGGGCGGCCTCGGCGAGCGACTTGATCCGCCCGTGGTACCGGAACCCGGCCCGATCGAAGACGACCCGCTCGACGCCGGCGGACTTCGCGCGTTCGGCGACGAGGCGGCCGACGACCTTCGCCTCCTCCGTCTTCGTCGAACCGGAACCGCGAAGCTCCTTCTCGACGGTGGAGGCGGCGGCGAGCGTCCGTCCGGACGCATCGTCGATCACCTGCGCGTAGATGTGGTTGAGACTGCGGAAGACCGCGAGACGCGGACGCTCGCCGGTTCCCGCCAGCGAGAGGCGGATCCGGTGGTGTCGCTTCTGTCGCGCGGCGCCGCGGCTGGCGACCTGCGTCATCGTCCTCGTTCCTTCATGGTGTTACTTCTTGCCGCCGATCTTGCCGGCCTTGCCGGCCTTGCGGCGGACGACCTCGCCGGTGTAGCGCACGCCCTTGCCCTTGTAGGGCTCGGGCTTGCGGGTGGATCGGACGGTCGCTGCGACCTGGCCGACAAGCTCCTTGTCGATGCCGACGACCGCGACTCGGGTCGGGTTCTCGACCTCGAAGCTGATCCCGGACGGCGGATCGATCTCGATCGGATGGCTGTAGCCGAGGTTCAGCAGCAGCCGTTCTCCGACCTTCTGGGCGCGATACCCGACGCCGGTGATCTCGAGGCCCTTGCGGTACCCGGTCGAGACCCCGATGACCATGTTCGCCACGAGTGTCCGGGTCAGACCGTGGAGCTGCTTGTGGACCTTCTGTTCGGTGGGCCGACTCACGAGGATCGTCCCATCCTCCTGGCGCACCGTCATGTCCGGGTGAAGGTCGCGGTGAAGCGATCCCTTCGGCCCGCTGACCGTGATCGAGCGGCCGTCGATGGCGACGTCCACCCCGGCCGGGACGGCGATTGGAAGGCGACCGATGCGTGACATGCCGCCCTACCAGACGTAGGCCAGGACTTCACCGCCGAGCTCGGCCTTGCGGGCCTGAGCGCCGGTCATGATCCCCTGGCTCGTGCTGATGATGACGATCCCGAGGCCGCCGAGGACCCGCGGGATGTCCGTCTTCCGGGCATAGACGCGGAGTCCCGGCTTGCTGATGCGTTTCAGGCCCGAGACGACCGGCGCCTTGCCGTCGACGTACTTGAGCGTGAGGTGGAGCGTCAGTGCAGCGCCCAGCTGCTCCTCGCGAACGTCGGCGATAAAGCCCTCGTCCTTGAGGATGCGGGCGATCTCGCGCTTCGTCCGGGAGGCCGGCACGACCACTTCCTGATGGCGGGCGCGCGAGGCGTTCCGGACCCTGGTCAGCATGTCCGCGATCGGATCGGAGATGTTCATCGGTCCCTACCAGCTCGACTTCGTCACGCCTGGCAGCTCGCCCACGAGCGCACGCTCGCGGAAGCAGATGCGGCACAGCGCGAACCGGCGCATGAACGCCCGCGGGCGTCCACACACCGTGCAGCGGTGATACGCCTGCACCGGGTGCTTCGGGGTCCGCTTCGCCTTGGCGATGAGTGATTTCTTGGCCATGGATCTCCCTCCCCGCGCCTAGCCGGCGAAGGGCATGCCGAGGAGCTCAAGCAGACGCTTGCCCTCCTCGTCGGTCTTCGCCGTCGTCACGATGCTGATCTCCAGCCCGCGGAGACGGTCCACCTTGTCGTAGTCGATCTCGGGAAAGGCGAGTTGCTCCCGGAACCCGAGCGAATAGTTGCCGCGCCCGTCGAAGGACTTCGAGGGGATCCCCCGGAAGTCGCGGATGCGTGGCAGGGCGAGCGACGTGAGGCGGTCGAAGAAATCCCACATCCGCTCTCCGCGCAGGGTGACCATCGCGCCGACCGGATTGCCGGCACGAAGCCGGAACTGGGCGATGGACCGGCGCGCCCGCGTCACCACCGGCCGCTGACCGGTGATCGTCGCGAGGTCGCCGGTCGCGGCATCGATGGCCTTGGCGTTCGTCAGTGCTTCGCCGAGGCCGACGTTCACGACGATCTTCGAGAGGTGCGGGACCTGCATCGCATTCACGTACGAGAACTGTTTCGTGAGCGCCGGTGCGATCTCCCGCGCGTAGCGCTCCCGGAGGCGGTGCGTCACGGCTTCACCTCCAGCGGCTGGCCGCAATGACGGCAGACGCGGACCCGACGCCCGGTGTCGAGGACGGCGTGGGCGACCCGGGTGGGCCTGTCGCAGTGGGAGCAGACGACCATGACTCGGCCGATCGGGATCGGCTGGGCGAGATCGAGGATGCCGCCCTGCTGGACCTTCGGCATGCGGTCGTTCTGGCCACTGCTCTGACGCGGCTTCGTGTGGCGCTTGGCGATGTTGAGCCCGGTCACGACGACCGACGCGTCTGCGAGTGCCTCGGCGGCCGGGCGATCCCGCCGCGTGCCGATCATCCTGCCGCGCGCCCGACCGGCGACCCGCTCGACGACGCCACGCTTGCCGGCATCCTTGCCGGACAGGACGACGACCGTGTCGCCGGTTCGGATCTCCGGCACCTTGGTCGTGCGCCGGGTGATGGCAGCGCGCATCACAGCACCTCCGGGGCGAGCGACACGATCTTCATGTAGTTCCTGTCGCGAAGCTCGCGGGCGACCGGGCCGAAGATCCGCGTCCCACGGGGGTTGCCCTGGTTGTTGATGAGGACCGCGGCGTTCTCGTCGAAGCGGATGTAGCTGCCGTCCGGTCGGCCGTACTCCTTCGCCGTGCGGACGATGACGGCCCGGACGACGTCGCCCTTCTTCACCGCGGCGTTCGGAATGGCCTGCTTGACACTCGCGACGATGACGTCGCCGACGCCTGCGGTGTTCTTCTGCGAACGGCCCATCACGCGGATGCACTGGATGGTCCGCGCACCGGTGTTGTCGGCGACCTTGAGGCGGGACTGCGGCTGGATCATGCCTCGGCCTCGCCCGCATCCGAGCCGTGCTCGCGCCCGGGGTGCGCCGCGCCGTGGATGGCCTCGCTGGTCGCGGACTCATCGGCGATGAGCTCGCCCCCATGCTCGCCGGCGCGGGCGATCACCTCGATGAGCCGCCAGCGTTTCGTCGCCGACAGCGGGCGGCTCTCCTCGATGAGGACCGTGTCCCCGACGTGGGCGTCGTTGAGCTCGTCGTGTGCCTTGAATTTCGTCGTCAAGCGGATGACCCGCTTGTAGAGCCGGTGGCGCGCCAGCCGTTCGACGGACACGACGATCGTCTTGTCCATCTTGTCGCTGACCACGCGTCCGACCTTCGTCTTCCGCTTGCCGTTCACGGTGATCGCTCCTGTCATCGCTGATCTCCTCCCGTCACGCCGTGCGGGCGCGACCGGCGCGCCGCTCCAGCTGCACGGTGAGGATCCGCGCGATGGTCCGTCGGGCCTGGGAGATGGTGCTGAAGTCCTTGAGCTGGCGGGTCGAGAGGGCGAACCGCGCCTGCCAGAGTTCCTGCTTCGCTTCGCGGAGGGCGGCCTCCAACTCGGTGTCCGTCAGGCCGCGGACCTTATCGATGTCCATCTGTCGCCTCCTGGGCGCCGGGGCGGACGACGACGCGCGTCGCGACGGGGAGCTTGTGACTCGCCAGCCGCATCGCCTCGATCGCCTCGTCCGGCGCGATGCCCGCCATCTCGAACAGGATCCGCCCAGGCTTGACGACGGCCACCCAGTGATCCGGGGCGCCCTTGCCCGAACCCATCCGGGTCTCGGCCGGTTTCTTCGTTGCCGGCTTGTCGGGAAAGATCCGGATCCAGATCTTGCCGCCGCGCTTCACCGACCGCGTCATCGCCCGGCGTGCCGCCTCGATCTGGCGGCTCGTGATCCAGGCGGGCTCCATCGTCGCAAGCCCGTAGTCGCCGAAGGCGACCGTGTGGCCCCCCTTGGCGATGCCGGACATCCGGCCACGCATGACCTTGCGGTGCTTGACCCGCCGCGGCATGAGCATCGGTCAGGCCCCCTGGGCAGCGACGGCCGCCGCCTGTGCCGCTGTGAGCTCGCGCGGGGTGCGCTCGGGCTGGATGTCGCCGCGATAGATCCAGACCTTCACACCGATCCGGCCGTACGTCGTGTGGGCATGGACCTGGCCGTAGCTGATGTCGGCACGGAGCGTGCCGAGCGGGATCCGCCCTTCGCGATCCCACTCTCGCCGACCCATCTCCGAACCGCCGAGGCGCCCGGCGACGGCGATCTTCACACCCTTCGCCCCGGCCTTCATCGTCCGTTGGATCGACTGCTTCATCGCCTTCTTGAAGGCGATGCGGCGGCTCAGCTGCTGGGCGATGTTCATGGCGACGAGGTAGGCGTCGAGCTCCGGCTGGCGGATCTCCTTGATCTCGAGCTTGACCTTGCGCTTGGTCAGCGCGCTGATCTGATTGCGGAGGATCTCGACGTTCGCTCCGCCCTTGCCGATGACGATGCCGGGCTTGGCGGTGTGGATCGTTACCGTGACGTGGTTGATGCCGCGCTCGATCTCGACGCCGCTGACGCTCGCGTTCGCGAGTCGCGTGCCGACGAGCTTGCGGACCGCGATGTCCTCCTGGAGGAGCGCGGTGTAGTCCTTGTCGGCGTACCACTTCGCGGTCCAGGTGCGCGAGACACCGAGCCGGAAGCCGTACGGGTGGACCTTGTGTCCCATGCGTCAGGCCTCCCGGTCCGCGACGACGACGGTAATGTGCGTCATCGGCTTGTGGATCGGGAACGCCCGACCCTGCGCCCGCGGGCGGAACCGCTTGATCGTCGGGCCCTCATCGGCATGGGCCTCGAAGACGAACAGGTCCTCGGCGGACAGGTTGTGGTTGTTCTCCGCGTTCGCCGTCGCGCTCTTGAGCACGGCGGCGATGTCACGGGCGGCATGCTGCGGCATGAACCGGAGGGCGGCCGCGGCCTCACCGACCGGCCGGCCGATGATCGCCTTCGTGACGAGTCCGGCCTTGCGGGTGGAGCCACGGAGATACCTGGCGGTGGCGGATACGCGCATCGGGTCGACCGCTCCTACTTCAGCGACGTCGAACGTTCGGTGTGCTTGCCATGCCCGCGGTAGGTGCGGGTCGGGCTGAACTCACCGAGTCGATGGCCGACCATGTTCTCGGACACGTAGACCGGAACATGCTTCTTGCCGTTGTAGACCGCGATCGTGTGGCCGATGAAGTCGGGGAAGATGACGGACGCTCGAGACCAGGTCTTGACGACCTTCTTCTCGCTGCGCTTGTTCATCTCCTCGACGCGCCCCTTCAGACGCGCCTCGACGAACCAGCCCTTCTTGACGGATCGTGACATCGCTGCTCGTCCTCGCCCTTACTTCCGATGCCGGCTGCGGACGATGAGCCGTCCGGTGGTCTTCGCCCGGCGGGTGCGATAGCCCATGGCGGGCTTGCCCCACGGTGTCTTCGGTGGCATGCCGGTGGGGCTCTTGCCCTCGCCGCCACCGTGCGGATGGTCGCGCGGGTTCATGACGACGCCGCGCACCTCAGGCCGTTGACCGAGGTGGCGGGCGCGACCCGCCTTGCCGAGATTCTGGTTCTCATGGTCGAGGTTGCTCACCTGCCCGACCGTCGCCATGCAGCGGAGCGAGAGGCGACGGACCTCGCCGGACGGCATCCGCACCTGGGCGAAGTCGCCCTCCTTGGCGAGGAGCTGCGCCGAGACCCCCGCCGATCGGACGATCTGACCGCCCTTGCCGGGCACGAGTTCGATGTTGTGGATGGTCGTGCCGAGCGGGATGTTGGCGATCGGGAGCGCGTTGCCGATCCGTGCCTCCGCCTCGGGCCCGGCCACGACGACGTCGCCGACCTTGAGTCCGTGCGGGAGCAGCATGTAGCGCTTCTCGCCGTCCCGATAGTGGAGGAGGCCGATCCGGGCGGACCGGTTCGGGTCGTACTCGATCGTGGCGAGGCGAGCGGGTACGCCGGCCTTGTCGCGCTTGAAGTCGATCTTCCGATAGTGCTGCTTCTCGCCGCCGCCGCGATGACGGACCGTCAGCCGGCCAGCGTTGTTCCGACCGGAACCGCGCGTCTGGGCCTCGAGGAGCGGCTTGTACGGTTCCCGGGTCGTGATCTCCTCGAACGTCGAGCGGGTCATCCCGCGGAGTCCCGGGGAGGTGGGCTTGTAGGTGCGGAGGGGCATCGTCAGACTCCCTCGAAGAATTCGATCTTCTGGCCGGCCGCCAGGGTGACGATCGCCTTCCGCCACGGCGTGGTGTGACCGACGATCCGACCGCGTCGCGTGCCGCGACGCTTCTCCTTCGCCTTCGTCGTCAGGACGTTCACCCCGACGACGGTCACGCTCTCCTTGCGGTACAGCTCCTCGATCGCGGCCTTGATCTGGATCTTGTTGGCGTCGCGATGGACCTCGAAGGTGTAGCGATGCTTCGGCTCACGGGTGGAGAGGTCGATCGACTTCTCGCTGATGACCGGCCGGATGACGATCTCGCTGGCGGTGAGCGTGCTCACGCGTACACCTCCGTCATCCGGGCGAGGGCCGGCTGTTCGATGAGGACCAGATCCGCCTTGAGGAGGTCGACGACGTTCAGGGAGTCGGCGAGGATGACCTCAACGGTCGGCACGTTGCGTGACGAGAGCTCGAGGCGCTCGTTCCGGCCCGGCGCGACGACGAGCACGCGGCCGCTCGCCCCGAGTGCGGCCAGCACGCCCACGAAGTCCCGCGTTCGCGGCGCCTCGAGACCGAACGTGTCGATGACGCGCACCGCGTCCGCTCCGAACTTGGCGGTGAGAGCACCGCGGAGCGCGAGGCGCTTCATCTTCCGGGGCAGCCGCTGCGCGTACGACCGCGGATGCGGCCCGAAGACGACACCGCCGCCTCGATAGTGCGGCGCGCTGATGTGCCCCTGGCGTGCCCGACCGGTGCCCTTCTGTCGGTACGGCTTCCGGCCGCCGCCGCGGACCTCGCCGCGGGTCTTGGAGTCGTGCGTCCCGAGGTGGCGCCCGGCGAGCTGCGCGGTGACGACCTGGTGGAGGACGGCCGCGTTCACCGGCGCCGCGAACAGCGCGTCGGCGAGGTCGACGGTTCCGATCGAGGCGCCCGTCCGGTCGTACAGGGTGGTCTGCGGCATCTCAGGCCTTCTTCACGAGGATGAGCGCGTTGCGGGCGCCGGGCAGTGAGCCCTTGACGAGGAGGAGGTTCCGATCCGCATCCGTGCGGATCACGCGGAGCTTCTTGCCGGTCGCCCGATGGTCGCCCATGTGGCCGGCCATCCGCATCCCCTTGTAGACACGACCGGGCGTCGTGCCCGGTCCGATCGAGCCGGGTTCGCGATGGTGGTCCGATCCGTGGGTCTTGGGACCACGCTTGAAGTGGTGGCGCTTGATGTGGCCGGCGAAGCCCTTGCCCTTCGAGACCCCGGTGACGTCGACGAGGTCTCCGGCGGCGAACACCTCGGCGACCCCGAGCTGCTGGCCGACTTCGTAGCCGTCGACGCTCGGCAGCCGGAACTCGCGGATCGTCGCGACCTGCGGCAGGCCCTTGAGCTGGCCCGCCTCCGGCTTCGTCAGTCGCCTGGCGGGTTCCGCGCCGACCTGGACGGCCGTGTAGCCGTCGCGCTCCGTCGTCCGGAGCCGGGTGACGACGTTCGGTTCGACGGCGAGGACGCTCACCGCGACCATCGTCCCGTCGTCCTGGAAGACCTGGGTCATGCCGACCTTGCGGCCGATCAATCCGATGCTCATCGCGGTGTCACATCTTGATCTCGATGTCGACGCCCGCTGCCAGCGAGAGTCGCATCAGGGCATCGACGGTCTTCGAGCTCGGATCGAGGATGTCGACGAGCCGCTTGTGGGTGCGGATCTCGAACTGTTCCCGACTGTCCTTGTCGATGAACGGCGAGCGGAGGACGGTGAACTTCTCGATGCGGGTCGGCAGCGGCACCGGACCGACGACGTCGGCACCGGTCCGCTGGGCCGTCTCGACGATCTGGGCCGCCGACTGATCGAGCAGCCGGTGATCGTAGGCCTTGAGGCGGATCCTGATCCGCTGCTTCGCCATCGTCCTACTCGATGATGCTGACGATGGCGCCGGCGCCGACGGTCCGGCCACCCTCGCGGATGGCGAAGCGCTGGCCGGTCTCGAGGGCGATCGGGGTGATGAGCTCGACGGTCATCTCGACGTTGTCGCCGGGCATGATCATCTCGGCGCCGTCGGGCAGGCCGATCGCCCCGGTGACGTCGGTCGTGCGGAGGTAGAACTGCGGCCGGTAGCCGTTGTAGAAGGGGGTGTGCCGCCCGCCCTCGTCCTTGGTGAGGACGTAGACCTGGGCGCTGAACTTCGTGTGAGGCTTGACCGAGCCCGCCTTGGCGAGGACCTGGCCGCGCTCGATCTCGTCGCGCTCGATGCCCCGGATGAGGCAGCCGACGTTGTCGCCGGCGCGGCCCTCGTCGAGCAGCTTCTTGAACATCTCGACGCCGGTGACGACGACCTTGCGGGTCGTCTTGACCCCGATGAGCTCGACCTCGTCGCCGACCTTGACGATGCCGCGCTCGATGCGCCCGGTCGCGACCGTGCCGCGACCCTTGATCCCGAAGACGTCCTCGACCGGCATGAGGAAGGGCCGGTCGATCGCCCGCTCGGGGGTCGGAATGTAGCTGTCGACGGCATCCATGAGGGCCGCGATCGGGGCATATGCCGGGTTCGCCGGATCGTCGGGCGCCTCGAGGGCCTTGAGGGCGCTGCCGCGCACGACGGGGATGTCGTCGCCCGGGAACTGGTACTTGCTGAGGAGCTCGCGGACCTCGAGCTCGACGAGGTCGAGCAGCTCGGGGTCGTCGACCGCGTCGACCTTGTTGAGGAAGACGACGATGTACGGGACCTCGACCTGGCGGGCGAGGAGGATGTGCTCGCGGGTCTGGGGCATCGGGCCATCGGTCGCGGCGACGACGAGGATCGCGCCGTCCATCTGGGCGGCACCGGTGATCATGTTCTTGATGTAGTCGGCATGGCCCGGGCAGTCGACGTGAGCGTAGTGGCGCTTGTCCGTCTCGTACTCGACGTGGGCGATCGCGATCGTGATCCCCCGCTCCCGCTCCTCGGGCGCGTTGTCGATCGTCTCGAACGCGCGGTACTCCGCCTCACCCTTGAGTGCGAGGTACTTCGTGATCGCCGCCGTCAGGGACGTCTTGCCATGGTCGATGTGACCGATCGTCCCGATGTTGACGTGCGGCTTGGTGCGCTCGAACTTCTTCTTCGCCATCGTGGCTGCTCCTGGCTCCTCTCCCGCGCGGGGACGTGCGGCCTAGACCTTCGACTTCTGGACGAGCTCGGAGGCGACCGACGGGGGCACCTCCGCGTAGTGGCTGAATTCCATCGACGAGCTCGCCCGACCCTGCGACATGCTCCGCAGGTCCGTGACGTAGCCGAACATCAGGGCGAGCGGGATGAACGCCCGGACGACCTGGGTGCCGCCCCGGCTCTCCATGCCGTCGATCTGGCCGCGGCGGCTGTTGAGGTCGCCGATCACGTCGCCCATGAACTCCTCGGGCATCGTGACCTCGACCTTCATGATCGGCTCAAGGATGACCGGCTGCGCCTTGTGGATGGCATCCTTGACCGCCAGCGAACCGGCGATCTTGAACGCCATCTCCGAGCTGTCGACTTCGTGGTAGGAGCCGTCGTGGAGGGTGGCCTTGACGTCGACCATCGGGAAGCCGGCGTACGGGCCGGTCTCCAGCGTCTCCCTGATGCCGGCGTCGACCGACTTGATGTACTCGCGCGGGATGGTGCCGCCGACGATCTTGTCGACGAACTGGTAACCCGATCCCTTCTCGCCCGGCTCCAGCCGGATGACCGCATGGCCGTACTGGCCCTTGCCGCCGGTCTGGCGGATATGGCGCCCGATGCCCTCCGCGGCGCGGCGGATCGTCTCGCGGTAGGAGACCTGCGGCTTGCCGATGTTGGCGGCGACCTTGAACTCGCGGATCATGCGGTCGACGAGGACGTCGAGGTGGAGCTCCCCCATCCCCGCGATGAGCGTCTCGGAGGTCTCCGGATCGGTCTTCACCCGGAACGTCGGATCCTCCTCGGCCAGGCGCTGCAGCGCGATCGCGAGCTTGTCCTGGTCGGCCTTCGTCTTCGGCTCGATCTTGACCTCGATGACCGGCTCCGGGAAGGTCATCGACTCGAGGATGACCGGATGGTCCGGGTCCGTCAGGGTGTCACCGGTGAAGGTGTCCTTGAGTCCGACGGCGGCCGCGATGTCACCGGCCAGGACTTCCTCGATCTCCTCGCGGTGGTTCGCATGCATCTGGAGGATGCGTCCGACCCGCTCGCGCCTGCCCTTCGTGGGATTGAGGACGTACGAGCCTGCCTTGAGGGTGCCCGAGTAGACGCGGAAGAAGGCGAGCTTGCCGACGAACGGGTCGGCGGCGATCTTGAAGGCGAGCGCGCTGAACGGCTCGTCATCGTCCGGGCGCCGCAGGACGTCCGCCCCGGTGACCGGGTCGGTGCCGTTCATCGGCGGCACGTCGAGCGGCGACGGGAGGTAGTCGACGACCGCATCGAGGAGCTTCTGGATGCCCTTGTTCTTGAGCGCCGAGCCGGTGAGGACCGGGATGATCCGTGTCGAAAGCGTGCCGATGCGCAGGCCGCGCTTCAGCTCCTCGGTCGTGAAGTCCACGCCCTCGAGGTACTTGTGGAGGAGCTCGTCGTCCATCTCGGCGACCGCTTCGATCATCGCCCGCCGCTGCGTCTCCGCCTCGGCCCTGAGCTCGGCCGGGATCTCCTCGACCTCGATCTGGTTGCCCAGGTCGTCGCGGTAGTAGACGGCCTTCATCTCGACGAGGTCGACGACCCCCTTGAACTGGTCCTCGCGGCCGATCGGGATCTGGATCGGCACCGCGTTGGCCCCCAGCCGATCGCGGATCGACTCGACGCCGCGCCAGAAGTCGGCACCGGTCCGGTCGAGCTTGTTGATGAAGCAGAAGCGCGGGACGCCGTAGCGGTCGGCCTGGCGCCAGACCGTCTCGGACTGCGGCTCGACGCCGGCCACGCCATCGAAGACGACGACCGCGCCGTCGAGCACCCGCAGGCTCCGTTCGACCTCGACGGTGAAGTCCACGTGCCCGGGCGTATCGATGATGTTGAGGCGATGGTCGCCCCAGAAGGCGGTGGTGGCCGCCGCGGTGATGGTGATGCCGCGCTCCTGCTCCTGGGGCATCCAGTCCATCGTCGCGGCGCCCTCATGCACCTCGCCGAGCTTGTAGATCTTCTTCGTGTAGAAGAGGATCCGCTCGGTGACGGTGGTCTTGCCCGCGTCGATGTGGGCGATGATCCCGATGTTCCGCGTGCGCGCAAGCGGAACCTGACGTGCCACGGAGGTCTTGCGCTCCTGAACCGGTGCTACCACTTGAAGTGGCTGAAGGCGCGGTTCGCCTCAGCCATCTTGTGGGTGTCCTCGCGGCGCTTCACCGCGGACCCGAGGCCATTCATCGCGTCGACGAACTCGGCCGCGAGCTTCTCGCTCATGCTCTTGCCGTTGCGCTTCCGGGCGGCCTGCACGAGCCAGCGCACGCCGAGCGAGAGGCGGCGGTCGCCGCGGATCTCGACCGGGACCTGGTACGTGGCTCCGCCGACGCGGCGCGGCTTCACCTCGATGATCGGGGTCGCGTTCCGGAGCGCCGCCTCGAGGACCTCGAGACCGGGACGCCGGGACTGCGCCTCCGCCCGCGCGAGTGCCTCGCGGAGGATGCGTTCGGACAGATTGCGCTTGCCCGCCGTCATGAGCTTGGCGGTGAAGCGCGACGTCGTCCGGTTCGCCGGGGCTGTCTCGTACTTGACCTTGCGCGGGATGTTGACGCGACGGGGCACTACTTCCTGCCTCCAACCGCGGCGGTCGCCTTCGCGCCGTACTTGCTCCGACCCTGCTTGCGATCGCGGACGCCCGCGGCGTCGAGCGTGCCACGGATGATGTGGTACTTCACCGACGGGAGGTCCTTCACCCGACCGCCACGCACGAGCACGACCGAGTGCTCCTGGAGGTTGTGGCCGATGCCGGGGATGTAGGCGGTGACCTCCATCTGGTTGGTCAGCCGCACGCGGGCGATCTTGCGGAGGGCCGAGTTCGGCTTCTTCGGCGTCATCGTCCGGACCTGGAGGCAGACGCCGCGCTTCTGCGGCGCGCCGGGGATCGACTCCTGGCGCTGCTTCAGGCTGTTCCAATTCTTGCGCATGGCGGGCGCCTTGACCTTGGAGATCTTGCGCTTTCGGCCGTGACGCACGAGCTGGCTGATGGTCGGCACGGAGACGCGGTTCCTTTCAGTGTCGGTGCGTGGCTGCGACGAGAGTGCCGCCCGACCGGATCCCGCGTGGGGCGGCAGGTGCGGGGACCATCCTCGCTGTGGGTCCTCGGTGCTCGGAGACGTACTCGTCACCGGGCCACCCGTTCGAGGCCACGAGCGCGGAGTGTAGCAGCGGGTCCGAACGAGTGTCAAACGTTCGGACCCGCATCCGCGAGGGTGGTGGCGGGCCGGCGGGCTACTCGCCCGCGACGGTCCTGGCGGGCCGTTTCGCCGAGGCCCTGGGGGCTGCCGCGACGGGCTCGGCGACCGCGACGTCATCGTCGACGGCCGGGGCGAGCTCGTCGTCCCGATCGGGGAGGAGGGGGTTCGCGCGATCGTCGGCCGCCGCCTCGCCGACGAGGAATGGATTGATCTCCTCCGCGTCGTCGCCGTCCGCCGCTCCCGCTGCGAGGAGCGAGGCGAGACCGGCGGTCTCGTCGTCGGCCGGGCGGGCGCTCCCGTCCTCGAGGAACGGGTTGAACTCCTCGTCGGCGGCCCCGAACGAATCGAGCGCCTCGCCGGCGAGCGCTTCGAGCGCCGCACGTCGACGTCGTTCCGCCGCCGCCGCCAGGTTGGCCGGTGCCCCGGTCCCGGCGGGGATGAGCTTGCCGATGATGACGTTCTCCTTGAGGCCGATCAGGTGGTCGCGGGCGCCGTTGATGGCGGCCTCCGTGAGCACCCGTGTCGTCTCCTGGAACGAAGCCGCGGCGAGGAAGCTCGACGTGTTGAGCGACGCCTTCGTGACCCCGAGCAGGACGGTCTGCGCCGTCGCCGGCTCACCGCCCTCAGCGAGGACGAGATCGTTCTCCTCTTCGAACTCGAGGCGGTCGATGAGTTCCGTCGGAAGGAGATCGACGTCGCCCGGCTGGTCGATGCGGACCTTGCGGAGCATCTGCCGGACGATGATCTCGATGTGCTTGTCGTTGATCGTCACGCCCTGGCTGCGGTAGACCTTCTGGACCTCGCGGACGAGGTAGCGCTGGACGGCGTCCTTGCCCCGCGTCTCGAGGTACTCCTGCGGATTGACCGGGCCGTCCGTGATCGAGTCGCCGGCCCGGATATCCTGCCCGTTCTCGACAAGGAGCTTCGCGTTGTGGGGGATCGCATATTCGCGCTCGACGACATCTTCCGCGCGGACGACGAGACCCCCCTCGTTGCGAAGAAGGAAACCCTTGACCGGCGCGAGGACGTCGTGGGCCGGGTCACCCTCGATCCTCGCCACGACCTGGTTCGCCTCGACCGGATCGCCGGGGGCAAGGAGGAGCGCGGCCGCCTCAGGCACGGCGAGCGACGTGTCGTACGACTCGGTGCTCCTGACCTTGACCCTGGTCTGGCCCTCACCACGGAGGATCTCGACGATCCCGTCGATGTGGCTGATCTCCGCCTTGCCCTTCGGGACCCGGGCCTCGAACAGCTCCTCGACCCGCGGCAGTCCGGCCGTGATGTCGAGGCCGGCCACGCCGCCGGTGTGGAACGTCCGCATCGTCAGCTGGGTGCCCGGTTCGCCGATCGACTGGGCCGCGATGATCCCGACCGCCTCACCGGCGGCGACGAGATGCCCGGTCGCGAGGTTGCGCCCGTAGCACGATCGGCATACGCCGTGGCGCGCCTCGCACGTCAGCGGCGACCGGACGAGCACCTCGTCGATGCCGGCGGCGTCGATGGACTCGGCGATCGCCTCATCGATCTCCGTGTTCCGCTCTGCGAGCGACCGGGCGTTGCGGCCGCTGCCGGTCGCGAGCTTCGCCCCCGCGAGACGGCCCACGAGCCGGCGCTGGAAGGCGCCCTTCTCGTCGCTCGACTCGGCCCGCGTGATCCAGCTCCCCTCCTCCGTTCCGCAGTCGTCCTCCCGGGTGATGACATCCTGGGCGACATCGACGAGGCGCCGGGTGAGATAGCCCGAGTCGGCCGTCCGGAGGGCCGTGTCGGCCAGGCCCTTGCGGGCACCATGGGTCGAGATGAAGTACTCGAGCACCGTCATCCCCTCCCGGAAGTTGCTCCGGACCGGGACGTCGATGATCCGGCCGGCGGGGTCGGCCATGAGTCCGCGCATGCCGCCGAGCTGACCGATGTTGCCCTTGTTGCCGCGAGCCCCCGAGCTCGTCATCATCGTGACCGGTCCGACGAATGGATTCGGGTCGACCATCTTGTCGGCCATCTCCTTCGTCGTGTCCTGCCAGACGCCCACCACCTGCTCGTAGCGCTCGTCGTCCGTGATGAGGCCGCGCTGGAACTGGCGGTCGATCTGGGCGACCTGATCGTCGGCCCGCCGAAGGATGCCGGCCTTGTCCGGCGTCGACGGGATGTCGCTCACCGCGATCGTCATCCCGCCCCGGGTGGCGAACTCGAAACCGACGCTCTTGATGCCGTCGACGAGGTGGGCCGTCTCCTCCGGACCGAGGCGTCGATAGCACTCGTCGACGAGGTTCTTGAGCTCCACGCGACGCATGACGTCGTTGTTGAATCGGAGGGCCCCCGGAAGGACCTGATTGAAGATGACGCGCCCGACCGTCGTGCGTCGACGTTCGATGCGGAGCGCCCCCGCTTCGGCGTCCCAGCTGCGGACCTCGGCCTCGATCGGCTGGTGGAGCGTGACGGTCCGGAGCTGGTAGGCCCGGATCGCCTCGTCCTCGTCCGAGAAGAGCCGTGGCTTCTGCGTCTCTGACGGCGCGCCGTCGAGGGTGAGGTAGAAGCAGCCGAGGACCATGTCCTGGGTCGGTGCGACGACCGGGCTCCCGTCCGCCGGGGAGAGGAGGTTCGCCGTCGACAGCATCATCTGGCGCGCCTCTTCCTGGGCGGCCGAGCTGAGCGGCACGTGGACGGCCATCTGGTCCCCGTCGAAGTCCGCATTGAACGCCGTGCAGACGAGCGGATGGATCTGGATCGCCGAACCCTCCACGAGGACCGGCATGAACGCCTGGATCCCGAGCCGGTGGAGTGTCGGGGCGCGGTTCAACAGCACCGGGTGGTCCTTGATGACCTCTTCGAGGACGTCCCAGACCTCCGGCCGCACGCGTTCCACGATCCGCTTGGCGCTCTTGATGTTGTGAGCGAAGCCCTTCTCGACGAGCTGGCGCATGACGAACGGCTTGAACAGCTCGAGCGCCATCTTCTTCGGCAGGCCGCACTGGTGGAGCTTGAGCTCCGGGCCGACGACGATGACCGAGCGACCCGAGTAGTCGACCCGCTTGCCGAGGAGGTTCTGGCGGAACCGACCCTGCTTGCCCTTGAGCATGTCGGACAGGCTCTTGAGCCGATGGTTGCCGGTGCCGGCGATCGCCCGACCCCGGCGGCCGTTGTCGATGAGGGCGTCGCACGCCTCCTGCAGCATGCGCTTCTCGTTGCGGATGATGATCTCCGGCGCACCGAGCTCGAGGAGTCGCTTGAGACGGTTGTTGCGGTTGATGACCCGGCGGTACAGGTCGTTCAGGTCGGAGGTCGCGAACCGACCGCCATCGAGCTGGACCATCGGCCGAAGATCCGGCGGGATGACCGGCAGCACGGACAGGATCATCCACTCGGGACGGGTGCCCGAGCGGCGGAACGCCTCGATCAGGCGAAGTCGCTTGATCGCCTTCTTGCGGCGCTGGCCGGAGCTCGTGCGAACCTCCACGTGGAGGCTCCGGGCGAGCTCCTCGAGGTCCATCCGGGTGATCATGTCGCGGATCGCCTCCGCTCCCATGCCGGCATGGAACAGGCGACCGCCGCGGGCGCCGGACCCGTACTTCTCGTCGAGGGCGCGGAACTCGCTCTCCATGAGCAGCCGGCCCGGCTTGAGGCCCTCGATCTCGTCGCGGACCTTGCGGAGCTCCTCCTTCAGACCCTGGGCCTCCTGGGCGAGGCGCCCCTTCTCGGCCACGAGCGTGTCGCCGATCGCCGCCTCGAGGGCCGCGACCTTCTCGTCGGTGGCGTGGGCCTCGTCCACCTCGCGCTGCTTGAGCTCGTCGTTCACCCGATCGGTCTCGGTCGCGACGAGCTTGCGGAGGCGAGCGGTCGCCTCCTTGCCGCCCTTGTCGCCCTCGCCGACGACGACCTCGCCGGTCGGGGTGAAGACGATCGTCTCGGCGGCGACCTTCGCCCCGAGTCCTGTGACCTGACGCTGCGTCGACTGCGCCGCGGTGACGATCTCCTCGGTCCGCGCGGCTCGCTGGCCCTCGAGGTCCGCCTTCGTCGCGGCGAGCGTCGCGGTCAGTTCGTCCTTCGTGCGATTGAACTCCGCGCGGAGCTCGTCCTCGAGCTCGTTGAGCGCCTTGCCGGCCCGTCCGCCGCGGCCCTCCGCCTCGTCCTCGAGCTGGAGCAGCGCCCGCTTCCGAGCGTCCTCGTCGACGTGGGCGACGATGTAGAGGGCGAAGTAGAGGATCCGCTCGAGGTTGCGCGGGCTGATGTCGAGAAGGATCCCGAGCCGGCTCGGTGTCCCCTTGAAGTACCAGATGTGGCTCACCGGGCTGGCGAGCTGGATGTGGCCCATCCGCTCACGGCGGACCTTGCTCCGGGTGACCTCCACGCCGCACTTGTCGCAGATGATGCCCTTGTAGCGGATCCGCTTGTACTTGCCGCAGTAGCACTCCCAGTCCTTGGTCGGACCGAAGATGCGCTCGTCGAAGAGCCCGTCCTTCTCCGGCTTGAGGGTCCGGTAGTTGATCGTCTCGGGCTTCGTGACCTCGCCCTTGCTCCACTCCCGGATCTGATCCGGGCTCGCGAGCGAGATGCGGATGGCGCTGAAGTTATTGACCTCGAGCATGGTTCTCCTCCGCGCGGTCGCCGTGCTCGACCTCGCGATGCCGACCGGTAGCGAGCGGGGCCGGGCCGGCCGAGCGCCGACCCCGCGACAGGTGCGTCAGATGCGGCTGCTGGATGCGCGTGACGGTCAGTCCTCGAACCCGGCGAGATTGATCCCGCCGAGATCGGGGAGCATGTAGCCCGACGCGTCGTCCTCCGCGAGCGGGATCTCCTCGTCGTTCTGATCGAGGATCTCGGCGTTGAGACCGAGGCTCCGAAGTTCCTTGATGAGGACCTTGAACGACTCGGGGACCCGCGGTGGCTGGATCTCCTCCCCCTTCACGATCGCCTCATATGTCTGGACGCGTCCGAGGACGTCGTCAGATTTCACCGTCAGGAGCTCCTGGAGGATGTTCGCCGCGCCATAGGCCTCGAGGGCCCAGACCTCCATCTCGCCGAAGCGCTGGCCGCCGAATTGGGCCTTGCCGCCGAGCGGTTGCTGGGTGATGAGGCTGTACGGGCCGGTGGACCGGGCGTGGATCTTGTCCTCCACGAGGTGGTGGAGCTTGAGCATGTAGATGTAGCCGACGGTGATCGTTCGGTCGAACGCCTCGCCGGACCGGCCGTCGCGGAGGACGATCTTGCCGTCCTCCGGCAGGCCCGCCTCGCGCAGCTCCTCGCGGATCTGCTCCTCGGTCGCACCGTCGAAGACCGCGGTCGCCGCCTTGGCGCCGCGCGCCTGGAGCGCCCAGCCCAGGTGGGTCTCGAGGATCTGGCCGATGTTCATCCGCGACGGGACGCCGAGCGGGTTGAGGATGATGTCGACGGGCGTGCCGTCCGGCAGGTACGGCATGTCCTCCTGGGGCAGGATCTTCGCGATGACGCCCTTGTTGCCGTGCCGTCCCGCCATCTTGTCGCCGACGCTGATCTTGCGTTTCTGAGCGACGCTCACCCGGACGAGCCGGTTGACGCCGGGTTGCAGGTCGTCGTTGTTCTCGCGGCGGAACTCGCGGATCTCGACGACCTTGCCTCGCTCGCCGTGGGGCAGGCGAAGGCTTGAGTCCTTCACCTCGCGGGCCTTCTCGCCGAAGATCGCCCGCAGAAGGCGCTCCTCCGCGGTCAGCTCAGTCTCGCCCTTCGGGGTGATCTTGCCGACGAGGATGTCGCCCGGCCGGACCTCGGCCCCGACATAGACGATCCCCTCCTCGTCGAGGTCCTTGAGGGACTCCTCGCCGACGTTCGGGATGTCGCGGGTGATCTCCTCCGGACCGAGCTTCGTGTCGCGCGACTCGATCTCGTGCTTCTCGATGTGGATGCTCGTGAACAGGTCGTCCCGAACGAGCCGATCGCTGATGACGATCGCGTCCTCGTAGTTCCCGCCTTCCCAGCTCATGAAGGCGACGAGGACGTTGCGGCCGAGGGCGAGCTCGCCGTTCTCGGTCGAGCTGCTGTCGGCGATCGGATCGCCGACAGCGACCCGGGCGCCGACATCGACGATC
Organism: Chloroflexota bacterium; assembly: GCA_015478725.1. NCBI lineage: Bacteria > Bacillati > Chloroflexota > Chloroflexota bacterium. The sequence goes on from JADMIG010000009.1 coordinate 86,650, forward strand.
GGCCGCTGGTTGATGCACGTGCCCTGATTGCTGCGGACGAATTTCTGGAGTCGGTAGCTGTCGAGCTCCCCGGTGTCCGTCTCGACCTCGATCCGCTCGGCGGTCACGCTCGTGACGACGCCCGCCCGCCCGGCCATGATCACCTGGCCGGAGTCCCGGGCCGCCCGGATCTCCATACCGGTGCCCACGATCGGCGACTCCGGCTCGAGGAGCGGGACGGCCTGCCGCTGCATGTTCGAGCCCATGAGGGCCCGATTCGCATCGTCGTGCTCGAGGAACGGGATGAGCGCCGTCGCCACGGAGACGACCTGCTTGGGGCTCACGTCCATGTACTCGATCTGGTTCGGCCGGGCCTCCGGGAACGTGTCGCGGAGTCGCGAGGGGACCCGCTCGGCGAGGAAGTGGCCGCGCTCGTCGAGCTTGGCGTTCGCCTGGGCGACGACGTGCTCCTCCTCCTCGTCCGCCGGGAGGTACTCGATCTCGTCGGTGACGACCGGACGGATCGGGAAGGCGAGGGCCTTCTGCTTCTTGAGCTCGGCTGCCGCCGCATCGTCGAAGGGCGCCCCGGCCTTGAGGACGACGGTGCCATCCCGGGCGACGAGGTCTGCTCCCGCCTCGTAGGTGCGGAGCCCCGCGTCGTCCCAGCCGATCGAGCGCTTCACCTTGCGGTAGGGGGTCTCGATGAACCCGTAGCTGTTGATCCGCCCGTACGTCGCCAGCGAGCCGATCAGGCCGATGTTCGGTCCTTCCGGGGTCTCGATCGGGCAGATCCGGCCGTAGTGGCTGTGATGGACGTCGCGGACATCGAAGCCCGCTCGCTCGCGGGACAGACCGCCCGGGCCGAGCGCGGAGAGTCGGCGCTTGCTCGTGAGCTCGGCGAGCGGGTTCGTCTGGTCCATGAACTGGCTCAGCTGACTCCCGCCGAAGAACTCCTTCATCGCGGCCACGACCGGACGGATGTTGATGAGCGCGTTCGGCGTGGCCTTGTCGATCTCCTGGATCGTCATCCGCTCCCGGACGACCCGCTCCATCCGGAGGAGGCCGATGCGGAACGCGTTCTGGATGAGCTCGCCGTTGGCGCGGATGCGTCGGTTGCCCAGATGGTCGATGTCGTCCTTCTGGTGGAGTCCGCGGTTGGACTCGATGAGGTGACCGACGATCGCCGCGATGTCCTCGCGGGTGATGGTCCGTTGCTCGCGCGGGAGCTCGATGCCGAGCCGGCCGGCGACCGAGTCGAGCTTCTTGTTGAACTTGTACCGTCCGACGCGGCCGAGGTCGTAGCGACGGAAGTTGAAGAACAGGCTCTCCACGAGCTGGCGGGCGTTGTCGCCGGTCGGCGGATCGCCTGGCCGGAGCTTCTTGTACACCTCGATGAGCGCCTCGGCCTGGGTGTGCGTGACGTCCTTGTCGAGGGTGTTCGCGATGTACGGGTGGTCGGGGTCGACGTCGACCGCCGCGAACAGGGCGCTGATCTCGTCGTTGTGCTCGTAGCCGACGGCACGGAGGAGGGTGGAGGCCGGGATCTTCCGCTTGCGATCGACCTTCACGTAAAGCTGGTCGGTCTTCGTCGTCTCGAACTCGAGCCACGCGCCCCGATTCGGGATGACCTTCGCCGCGAAGAGCTCGCGGCCGGTCTGGTTGAAGAGGTCCCCATCGACCGAGTAATAGACGCCGGGCGACCGGACGAGCTGGCTGACGACGACGCGCTCAGCCCCGTTGATGACGAACGTTCCCTGGCCCGTCATCGTCGGGAAGTCGCCCATGTAGACGCGCTGCCGCTGGATCTCGCCGGTCTCCTTGATGAGGAGCTCCACGTTGACGTAGAGCGGCCTGCTGAACGTCAGGTCCTTGGTCCGACATTCGAGCTCGGTGTACTTGGGCGGCCCGAACTCATACTCGAGGAACTGGAGCTCCATGACCTTGCCGGTGAAGTCCTTGATCGGGCTGATCTCGTCGAACAGCTCGCGCAGCCCGCGATCGATGAACCAGGCGAACGAATCGAGCTGCAGCTCGATGAGGTTCGGGATCGGGAGCTTCTCGTCGATCCGGGCGTAGGAGATCCGGCCTGACGACGTGAGGGCGCGCGTCGACGACTCAGCAGCAGACAGCATGAACCACTCCTTGACGGAGGAGGACGAGGGAAGAGGGGGCCGCGCTCACAGAAGGAGTAGGATACCGCGCGATCCGCAGATGTCAAACGGGGTGGCGGCACGCGGCCGGCCACCCCGTCGGACGAGCCCCGGACCACCGGATCCGGACCGGGGTCCGTGCATGGCGCGACGCGCCTACTTGACCTCGACCTTCGCGCCCTGCTCCTCGAGGGCAGCCTTGATCTTCGCGGCCTCCTCCTTCGTGACGCCCTCCTTGACCGGTTTCGGTGCCGCGTCGACGAGGTCCTTGGCCTCTTTGAGGCCGAGGGCGGTCAGCTCTCGGACGACCTTGATGACCGGGATCTTGTTCGGTCCGACCTCCGTGAGGATGGCGGTGAACTCCGTCTGTTCCTCGACCGCTTCCGCGACAGCTGCCGCGCCGGCCGCCGGGGCGGCAGCGACCGCGACCGGGGCCGCCGCGGTGACGCCATAGCGCTCCTCGAAACGCTTGATGAACTCGGAGAGCTCGAGGACGGTCATCCTGTCGATGGCCTCGAGCAGATCGTCCTGGGTGAGAACGGCCATGGTGATGGACTCCTTCGATACAGCGTCGGGGTTCTGGTGGTGGACGTCCTAGCGGGCGGCGGCGGCCTTCTGGTCGCGGACCTGGGCGAGCGCATGACCGAGATCCCGGATGCTCGCGGCCAGCAGGCCGGCGAGCGTCGCGATCGGGGCCTGCATCGCGCCGGCGAGCTTCGCCTGGAGGACCGGGCGCGGCGGCAATGCCGCCAGCCGGATCACCGCATCGGCGTCGATCCGCCGATCGCCGAGCACGGCGCCGGTGATGCGGACGATCTTGAACGGGCGGGTCGCGTCGAGGACGGCCTTGGCTGCCGCCGTCTCGTCACCCCGGCCGATCGCGATCGCCGTCGGCCCGACGAGGAGCGGCGCGAGGGCAGCTCCGTTCGAGTCAGCGGCGGCGATCTTCAGGAGCCGGTTCTTGACGACGCGGTAGCTCACGTCGTGCTTTCGGAGAGCGCGCCGTATCTCGGCGAGCTCGCCCACCTTGAGGCCGCGGTATTCGGAGACGATGAGCGCGGTGCTGCCGGCGAGCTCGTCGCGCAGCGCCTCGATCGTCGCTCGTTTGGCCTCGGTCGGCATGGGAACCTCCCAGCGTCCGTGCGTGCGGCCGGCACGCGGCGGTGGGTCGCCGCGGGCCCGGATCGCTCCGGGCGCACGGACGCCCCTGCGACGGTCCTTCGACACTGCAGGGGCGCATCCACCCGCATGGGCGGCTGGGTCCTGCCTCGGCGTGCTCGCCGTCGTCCCCACCCGGTCGATGCGGCCAGGCGGTCCGGTGCGGCGGATCGAGCCCCGACCGTCGGGCCCGACCGCGATGGCCGGACTCCGGCGGTCCGCGGGCGCAGGCTGTCTGCGGCGGTCCGTCGATCTTCTGTTGTGAGCGACACGCCGCCGCCTGGGCGGAGGCCGTCACCGCGTATGGTGGGTGGGCGCGGTGTCAGGCCGCGGCGGCCACGGCGAGGAGTGCCGGCATGTCGACTCGGATGCCCGGGCCCATCGTGCTCGCGACCGTCAGGCTGCGCAGGTAGAGACCCTTCGCGCCCGTCGGCTTCGCGCGGTTGACGGCGTCGACGAGCGCGGCGAGGTTGGCGACGAGTTCGTCCGGCCCGAAGCTGCTCTTGCCGACCGCGACGTGGATCGTCCCGGCCTTGTCGGCTTTGAACTCCACCCGGCCCGACTTGACCTCGCGGACCGCGCGCTCGAGGTCGAAGGTGATGGTCCCCGATTTCGGGTTCGGCATGAGGCCGCGACGACCGAGGATCTTGCCGAGCCGGCCGACCATCCCCATCGTGTCGGGGGCAGCCAGGGCAACGTCGAAGTCGAGCCAGCCCGCCTCGATCCGCTTGACGAGATCCTCCGCACCGACCTCGTCGGCGCCCGCCCGAAGAGCCTCCTGGGCCTTTTCCCCCTGGGCGAAGACCGCGACGCGGACCTTCCTGCCGGTGCCGTGGGGAAGGACGACCGTGCCGCGGACCATCTGGTCGGCATGGCGCGGATCGACGCCGAGCCGGAGGTGGACCTCGACGGACGCATCGAAGTTGACCGTCGTGGTCCGCTTGATGAGGTCCACCGCCTCGTCCGGGGCGTAGACGCGCTCGCGGTCGACGAGCTTCGTCGCTTCGAGGTATTTCTTGCCGTGAGCCATGATCGATTCCTCGCGCTGGCGGTCGAGCGTGCCCGGCCTCCCCCGTCGCGTGGGGTGGACGTCCGGCGCGATGGCGCCGCCGGAGACGCTGCGCAGTCTAGCCGACGACCTCGATGCCCATCGATCGGGCGGTCCCCTCGATCTGGCGCATCGCCGCCTCGACGTCGTTCGCATTGAGGTCGGCCATCTTCGTCGCGGCTATCTCGCGAACCTGGTCGCGGGAGACGCGTCCCACGCCGGCACGACCGGCGGTGGACGCCCCCTTGTCGACGCCGGCCGCCTTCCTGAGGAGATCGGCCGCCGGCGGCGTCTTGAGGACGAAGGTGAAGCTGCGGTCCTCGAAGACCGTGATCTGAGCCGGGATGATCTGCCCGGCCTTGTCCGCGGTCCGCTCGTTGTAGGCCTTCGTGAACTCCACGATGTTGATGCCGTGGGGCCCGAGGGCAGTACCGACCGGAGGCGCCGGGGTGGCCTTGCCGGCCGGCAGCTGCAGGGTGAGGACGATCCGGATCTTCTTCGCCACTGGGCGTCGGCTTCCTTTCTAGAGCTTCTCGACCTGGAGGAAGTCGAGCTCCACCGGTGTCTCGCGACCGAAGATGCTCACGAGCACCTTCACCTTGTTCCGCTCCGGATTCACCTCGTCGACCGTGCCGATGAACTCGGCGAACGGACCGTCCGTGACGCGGACGCTCTGGCCCTTCGTGAAGGCGACACGGTACTTCGGGGTCTCGACACCCATCTGGCGGAGGATCTGCTTGACCTCGTGGTCCGCGAGGGCGACCGGCTCGCTGCGCATCCCCGGGATGTTCGCCCCGCCGACGAAGCTCGTGACGCCCGGCGTGTTGCGGACGACGAACCAGCTGTCGGGATCGAGCGTCATCTCGACCAGGACATAGCCCGGGTACACCTTCTTCTGAACGGTGTGGCGCTGACCCTGGCGGATCTCGATCTCGTCCTCCATCGGGACGAGGACCTGGAAGATCCTGTCCTCCATGCCCATCGACTCGATGCGGTGCTCGAGGTTCGCCTTGACCTTGTTCTCATAGCCCGAGTACGTGTGGATGACGTACCAGTGCTTCTCGGGCGCCTGGACGGTCGTCTCGGGGCTGTTCGTGTCGGTCATCGTCATCCGCCTAGCCGTTGCTCAGGAACTTGACGGCGTTGAGGAAGATCGCGTCGCAGACCGTGATGAACAGCCCGACGGCGAAGCTCACGGCGAACACGAGCACCGTCAGGTTGCGCGTCTGGTGGAGCGTCGGCCACGAGACCTTCTTCAGTTCGGACCACGCCTCGTCGATGAAACGACGGGCGTTCGCCATGAGGCGGCGGATTCGATCCACGATGGGTCGTTCTTCTCTCTACGGCTGACGGGGTGGGGTGGCAGGCGCGGCCGGACTCGAACCGACAACCACTGGTTTTGGAGACCAGAGCTCTGCCAAATTGAGCTACGCGCCTCCGTGACGGTCGCTACTTCGCCTCGCGATGGAGGGTATGGCGGCGATCGCGTGGACAGTACTTCATCAGCTCGATCCGGTTCGGATCGTTCTTCTTGTTCTTTCGCGTCGCGTACGTCCTCGACTTGCACTCGGTGCAGGCGAGGAGGATCACGGGACGGGCTTCGACCTTCGCCATCGTCCTACTCGATGATGCTGACGATGGCGCCGGCGCCGACGGTCCGGCCACCCTCGCGGATGGCGAAGCGCTGGCCGGTCTCGAGGGCGATCGGGGTGATGAGCTCGACGGTCATCTCGACGTTGTCGCCGGGCATGATCATCTCGGCGCCGTCGGGCAGGCCGATCGCCCCGGTGACGTCGGTCGTGCGGAGGTAGAACTGCGGCCGGTAGCCGTTGTAGAAGGGGGTGTGCCGCCCGCCCTCGTCCTTGGTGAGGACGTAGACCTGGGCGCTGAACTTCGTGTGAGGCTTGACCGAGCCCGCCTTGGCGAGGACCTGGCCGCGCTCGATCTCGTCGCGCTCGATGCCCCGGATGAGGCAGCCGACGTTGTCGCCGGCGCGGCCCTCGTCGAGCAGCTTCTTGAACATCTCGACGCCGGTGACGACGACCTTGCGGGTCGTCTTGACCCCGATGAGCTCGACCTCGTCGCCGACCTTGACGATGCCGCGCTCGATGCGCCCGGTCGCGACCGTGCCGCGACCCTTGATCCCGAAGACGTCCTCGACCGGCATGAGGAAGGGCCGGTCGATCGCCCGCTCGGGGGTCGGAATGTAGCTGTCGACGGCATCCATGAGGGCCGCGATCGGGGCATATGCCGGGTTCGCCGGATCGTCGGGCGCCTCGAGGGCCTTGAGGGCGCTGCCGCGCACGACGGGGATGTCGTCGCCCGGGAACTGGTACTTGCTGAGGAGCTCGCGGACCTCGAGCTCGACGAGGTCGAGCAGCTCGGGGTCGTCGACCGCGTCGACCTTGTTGAGGAAGACGACGATGTACGGGACCTCGACCTGGCGGGCGAGGAGGATGTGCTCGCGGGTCTGGGGCATCGGGCCATCGGTCGCGGCGACGACGAGGATCGCGCCGTCCATCTGGGCGGCACCGGTGATCATGTTCTTGATGTAGTCGGCATGGCCCGGGCAGTCGACGTGAGCGTAGTGGCGCTTGTCCGTCTCGTACTCGACGTGGGCGATCGCGATCGTGATCCCCCGCTCCCGCTCCTCGGGCGCGTTGTCGATCGTCTCGAACGCGCGGTACTCCGCCTCACCCTTGAGTGCGAGGTACTTCGTGATCGCCGCCGTCAGGGACGTCTTGCCATGGTCGATGTGACCGATCGTCCCGATGTTGACGTGCGGCTTGGTGCGCTCGAACTTCTTCTTCGCCACGTGAGCGTCCTACTCCATGATTGGGCGGCGGGGCCGCGGATCTGCCGGGCGCACCGGCGCGATGCCGATGGTGCCGTGCCGAGAGGGTGGAGCCCACAATCGGACTCGAACCGATGACCTCTTCCTTACCAAGGAAGTGCTCTGCCAGCTGAGCTATGTGGGCCCGGTTCCTTCGCTGCGGGCTGGTGTGTTGGTGGGCAGGGAGGGAATCGAACCCCCACAGTCGAAGACGGCTGATCTACAGTCAGCGGAGCTCACCACCTGCTCAACCTACCCACTGCGGACACGGCGGACGGGCAACGCTGCGGCATCGTGGTGGACCCGCCATCCGGGAATGTTCTGTTGGAGCCGACGACGGGACTCGAACCCGGAACCGGCGGTTTACAAAACCGCTGCTCTACCAATTGAGCTACGTCGGCGCGCATGGGCTCATACCGCAGCGGAACCTGGCGCTCGCGCATGATAGGGCCCACCGCCGCCATGGGTCAAGCGACGCGAGGCATCGTCCGAGGCGAGCTCAGGCGGGTTCCGGACCCCCGGGCAGGAGTCGATCATCTGCGGTCGGGTCGACGCCGACGGATCCCGCGAGCGGCTCGCTGGGCGGCGGCTCGGGCATCCCCGCCTCCGCGGACCCCGATCCCGGGAGCGGCGCTTCGGCGGGCGGCTCCTTCCTCCGCGCCGCGGCGGCAGGGCGTGCGCGAGGCCGCCGGGCGGGCGGCGGTGCGCTCGGAACGTTCGTGCTCGGCGTCGTTGCGGGTCGGTCCGCCTCCGTCGTCGCCGAAGCCGGCTGGTCCACGCGCGCCGCATCGCGCTGGCCGAGCACCTCGAAGAGGAGGATCGATCCGGCGACCGCCGCATTGAGCGAACCGATCGAGCCGCGCATCGGGATCCGGACGACGAGGTCGCATCGTCGCCGGATCGCTGGTCCAAGCCCCTGGCCCTCGCTCCCCACGACGACGACGAGGGGGCCCCGGAGATCCGCTTCTCGCGTCGTGAGTGGCGCTTCAGCCTCCGCCCCGACGATGCGGAGCCCGCGGACATGGAGGTCCGTGAGTGCGCGGGCGAGGTCGTCCACGGGCGCGAGGAGGAGATGTTCGACTGCACCGGCGGAGGCCTTGACGGCGGCAGGGGTGAGCGGTGCCTGGCGATGCGTCGGGAAGATGACTCCGTGAACGCCCGCGGCCTCGGCGCTCCGAAGCAGCGTGCCGACGTTCTGTGGGTCCTCGAGCGAGTCGAGCGCGAGGACGAACGGGGACTCTCCTCGTTCACCTGCCCGGGCGAGCATCTCCTCGAGGGTCGCGTACCGTCGCGCACCGACCACGAGCGCGACCCCCTGGTGGCCATCGAAGCCGGCCAGCGCCGTGAGCGTCCCGCCCTCGACCTCCACGATCGGGATCCGGAGGCTCGTGGCGTGGAGGACGATCCGCTCGAGCGCCGCTCGGCGTTGCGGGGTGACGAGGAGCCGGACGGCGTCCCGGCGGGCCACGAACGCCTCCTCGACGGGCCGCCGCCCGGCCACGATCTCCTCACCGTCGGCGAGCGGAGGGACGGCATCCGGGACGGGGCGCCAGCCGCTGGCCGGTGGGCCCGCCTGGAACGGGGTGCCGGAGTTCGGCGGGCGATACCCGCCACGCGAACCCCGGAAATGACCGCCCGGACCCGGGCGGTCGTCGCCACGCACCGGCCGAGGTGGACGCCAGGCGCTGGGCGGAGGCACGGCGGCAGGTGGACCGCCGGTCTGGCGTGCAGGGCGGGGCCCGGCGGTCCACGGATCACCACGCGGGCGACCCTGCGGTGGCCCGCCGGCGAATGGTCGCTCCCGCCACGACCCGTCGGCCTGTGGGCGTGGCCGATCGAACGGGGGACGCGGCCGGTCGGTCGAGGGGCGCGGCCGGGAGCCGCCGGAACCTCCCGGATGCCCGGGACCCGGCGATCGCCAGGGTCCGGTCGGCCCGATGTCGCGATCCGGGCGCCCGCCTCCGGGCGGTGAACTCGACGGGGCGGACCGGCTCGGCCCTCGCGCCTGGTTCGGAACGCGCTGCGGTCCATGACGCTGCGGTCCGCCCGGTCCGCCCGGTCCGCCCGGTCCGCCCCGACCCGACGACCCCGCGGCCCCGCCGGACGGGCGCGAGCCGCCTGGCCCCCGATCCTGGCGGCGGCCGTCCCCGCTCGGGTGGGACCCTCCGCCCGTCGGGCGGTCGCGCTCTCCGCCGGGTCGCCGTCGGTCAGCCATGCCTCGCGACCTCCAGCCGACGCCATCGCTGACCGTCGCGCGTGTCCTCGACGAGGACACCTCGTTCCGCAAGCTCGTCGCGAAGGCGGTCGGAGGCGCCCCAGTCGCGGGCGGTCCGGGCGGCTGCGCGGGCGTCGAGGAGCGCCGCCACATCGGGCGGCAGGTCGTCCGAAGGCGATGCGGTCACGCCGAGGACGGCGTCGAGTTCGGCGATGAGCGCGGCGGCCCGGTCGGCGTCGGCGGTCGACAGCCGTCGGGCGTCCATCCGCCGGTTGACCTCGCGGACGAAGTCGAACAGCACGGCGAGCGCGGGCGAGACGTTGAGGTCGTCGTCCATGGCCTTCTCGAAGCCATCCCGGGTCTCCTCGATCACCGCCTCGAGCGAGTCGTCGTCCGCACCGTCACCGCGATACGTGCGGAGCGCGGCAAGGGCCGCGTCGAGACGCTCCACGGCGGATTCGGCGGCCAAGAGGGACGCCTCGGAGTACGCGAGCGCCATCCGGTAGTGGACCGAGATGAGTGCGTAGCGGAGCGCCCGCGGTGCGACACCCGCCTCGATGAGATCGCCGACCCGGGCGATGTTCCCGGTCGACTTCGCCATCTTCGTCCCGCCCATCTGGAGGTGCGCACCGTGCAGCCAGGTCCGGACGAACTCGGTCCCCGACGCCGCCTCGCTCTGGGCGATCTCGTCCTCGTGATGCGGGAAGATGAGGTCGACCCCGCCGGTGTGGATGTCGAACGTGGGGCCGAGGTGCGCCATGCTCATCGCCGAGCATTCGATGTGCCAACCGGGACGCCCCGCTCCGATCGCCGTCTCCCAGACCGGCTCGCCCGGCTTGGGACCCTTCCAGAGGGCGAAATCGCGGACGTCGTCCTTCCCGTACTCATCCGCCTCCACCCGCTCGCCCACCCGGAGGCTCGCCGCGTCGATGCGCGCGAGGCGGCCGTATCGCGGCCAGGAGGCGATGCGGAAGAAGATCGAGCCGTCCTCCGTCCGGTACGCGTGACCTCGCTCGAGGAGTGTCTGGACGAGCTCCACGATCGCGGCGATGTGGTCCGTCGCCCGCGGCTGGACGTCCGGCACGGTCATCCCGAGCGCGGCCGCGTCGGCCGTGAACCGCTCGATGTAGCGGTCCGCGAGGGCACCGATCGACATCCCGCTCGCCGCGGCGCCCTTGATGATCTTGTCGTCGATGTCGGTGATGTTCATGACCCACGTCACGCGGTAGCCGCGGTAGCGGAGGTATCGGACGAGGATGTCGGCGAAGAGGAACGACCGGAAGTTGCCGATGTGGGCCGGCCCGTAGACGGTTGGCCCGCACGAGTAGATCCGGACGTGTCCGGGCTCGAGCGGCACGAGCGGTCGCACCTCGCCGGTAAGGGTGTCGTGCAGGCGGATCGTCATCGTCGCATCGCCGTAGCCGCCGAAGGATCGAGGTGACCGATCACGGCCACCGCATGGGCCGTCATGCCGCGACCGGCCCCTTCCATGCCGCCGAGGTTGCCGGTCGATCCCTTGACATCGACGGCGGAGGCCGGCAGGCCGAGGATGCCGGCGATGGCGTCCCGCATCCCGTCGAGCCGCTCCGCCAGGCGCGGTCGGGCGCCGACGATCGTCAGGTCGACGGAGAGCGGCGAATATCCCGCCGCGGCGAGGCGGTCCATGGCGGCTCCGACGACGAGTCGGCCGGCGATCCCGCGCGGCGTCTCCCGGCCGGCCGGCACGATGCGGCCGAGATCGGGCAGCCCGGCCGCACCGAGGAGTGCGTCGGCGAGCGCGTGCAGGGCGACGTCGCCGTCCGAGTGGCCGGCCAGGCGCGGCGCACCCTCGATCGTGGTGCCGCCGAGCGCAAGGGGCTCGCCCGGACCGAACGGGTGACTGTCCGTTCCGAACCCCACCCGGACCGGACGGTCCGCCAGGGCGGGCTGCGGGCTGGTCGATGCGAGCAGCGTCTCGCGCACGCGGGCGAGATCCGCAGGCACGGTCACCTTGAGGTTCGAGGGGTCGCCGGGGATCGCATGGACGGGGATTCTAGCGGCCTCGAGGAAGGCGGCCTCGTCGGTGAACGTCAGCGGGCCGTCCGGAGGATTGACCGCCCAGGCCGCCCGGAGCGCGGCGGCTCGCACAGCCTGGGGCGTCTGGGCGACAGCGAGGGCCGCCCGGTCCATCGTCTCGATGACCCGGCCCTGGGCGAGCCGCTTGACCGTCTCCGCGATCGGCAGCGTCGGGATCGCTGCCCCATGGCGTTCCGCTGCCGCGATCGCGGCGAGGATGAGCTCGTGGCTCACCGCCGGACGGGCGCCGTCGTGGACGACGACGATCCGCTCATCCGGCGGATCGAGCGCGTCGAAGGCCGCGGCGACGGAGTCCTGGCGGCGACGACCGCCCGGCACGATGGCCGCGATCGACGGCGGAAGCCACGCGGCCGCCGCGACGGCGGCGACCCGCTCGGGTGCCACCGCGACGGCGATCCGGCCGACGTTCGGAACGGTGCCAAGAGCGCCGAGCGTCCAGGCAAGAAGCGGTCTGTCGCCGATGACGGCGTCGAGCTTGTCGATCCCACCCATCCGTCGACTCCCGCCCGCCGCGACGACGACGACGTCGAACGGGCGTGGCCGCGCGATGCCGTTCAATCCGTCCGCGGCTGCGCGAAGATCATCCGGCCGGCGACGGTCTGGAGGACACGCGTGACGGCGACGTCGAGGTCGCGATCCATGAATCGGGCGCCGCCCTCGACGACGATCATCGTGCCGTCGTCGAGGAAGCCGACCCCCTGACCGGCCTCCTTGCCCTCCTGGATCACGCGGACGCGAAGATCCTCGCCGGGGAGGAGCGCGGCCTTCACGGCGTTCGCGAGCGAGTTGATGTTCATGACCCGGATCCCCTGCAACTCGGCGACCCGGTTGAGGTTGAAGTCGTTGGTCAGGATCGCCCGGCTCCGCTCCTTGGCGAGGGCGACGAGCTTCGCGTCGACTTCGGCGATCTCCGGGAAGCCCTCCTCGGCGATCTCGAGCGGCGTCGGGGTGTCCTTCTGGAGTCGGGCGAGGATCTCGAGCCCGCGCCGGCCGCGATTGCGACGGAGGGTGTCCGGGCTGTCGGCGATGTGCTGGAGCTCCTCGAGTACGAACCGTGGGACGACGAGCGTGCCGTAGATGAAGCCCGACTCGACGATCTCGGCGATCCGACCGTCGATGATGGCGCTCGTGTCGACGACGATGTGCGGCTCTCCCGTCGATCCGCGTTCGACCTCTGCACCGACTCGCCGGAGCAGGCCGATCGCCGCGGCGGCCTCCACGAGGTCGGCCCGCTTCGCGACGGTGAGGCCGACCATCCCGAGCCCGAGGAACAGCGAGACCCCCAGGGGCAGCCACTGACCGAGCGGGCCACCGATGTTCGAGAGCGGCAGGCCGAGGAGGAGCCCCATGAGGAGTCCGATGAGCAGGCCGATGACCGCCGCCACGAATTCGGCCGTGGAGAGCTCCTGGACCTGGCGGAGGAGCCATCCGGACGGCACGACCGTGAGGTACGGAAGCACGCCGAACCCGATGACGAGCCAGGCGACGACCCAGGCCGCGAGGAATGCGCCGGCGTACTGCTGGCCGACGAAGAGCCCGCCGTCGATGGATGCGGTGGTGAGCCCCACGAGCGTCCCGAGGGCCGCGCCGAGGAACCGGATGCTGCGGATCACCTGCGTCTCTTCATCCGCTCGGGGAGTCGGCGGTGCGACGGCGCCGTCCTCCCGACTCGTGGACGGCGTACCCGTGCGCCGTCGGGAGAGCCTAGCATCGCCGAGAGCGCATCGTCAGGAGGTGTTCGCCGGCCGCCTGCCCCATGGTCCGGTGCACCCGTCGGCCGCGCCTCAGGCGCGCCACCCGGTCGGTGCGACGCTGCGGGTCGCGTCGAAGGCGACCGCCAGGGCGTCGCCGAGGGTCGCCACGCCGACCACCTCGAGGCCGGTGATCTCGGGAGGCGACACGGAGGACGCGGCGACGGGCACGATCGCCCGACCGAAGCCGAGCCGGGCGGCCTCGCGGAGGCGTCGTTCGAGACCCGTCACGGACCGCAGCTCGCCGAGCAGCCCGACCTCGCCGACGGCGACGGTCCCACTGCGGACCGTCTGATCGCGGAGCGAAGATGCGAGGGCGATGGCGATCGGGAGGTCGAGGGCCGGTTCGTCGACCGACAGCCCGCCGGCGACGTTCATGTAGACATCGTGGCTCGCGAGGTCGATGCCGGCCCGCCGCCCGAGGACCGCGATGAGGAGCGCCAGTCGGTTCGGGTCGAGGCCGCTCGCCATCCGGCGCGGCGTCCCATAGCTCGTCGAGGCCACGAGCGCCTGGATCTCGATGAGCAGTGGGCGGCTGCCCTCGAGCGTCGGGACGACGACGCTCCCCGGCGCGCCCGCCGGGCCTGCGCCGAGAAAGGCCCGCGCCGGGTCGGCAAGCTCACCGAGCCCGGTCTCGCCCATCTCGAATACGCCGACCTCCTCGGTCGAGCCGAAGCGGTTCTTCGTCGCCCGGAGCAGGCGCAGGGAGGCATATCGCTCGCCCTCGAGGGTGAGGACCGCGTCCACGAGGTGCTCGAGCGTCTTGGGTCCTGCGATCGAGCCATCCTTCGTCACATGACCGACGAGCACGACCGCGACGCCGTCGCCCTTGGCGAGCTCCATGAGGCGGAGGGCGGACTCCCGCACCTGTCCGACGCTGCCCGCCGGCCCGTCGAGTTCCTCGACGCTCATCGTCTGGATCGAATCGACGACCACGAGCCCAGGGCGTTCCGTCCGCGCGATCTCGACGATGCGCCCGACCTCGCTCTCGGCGACGACCCGGATCGACTGACCGGCGACGCCCCGGGTGAGTCCGAGCCGCGTCGCCCGGAGCGCGACCTGGGCTGCGGACTCCTCACCCGTCGCATAGACGACGGTGGACCCACCGTCCGCGGCGGATCGGGCGAGCCCCGCGGCGATCTGCAGCACGAGCGTCGATTTGCCGATCCCCGGTTCCCCGCCGACGAGGATGAGCGAGCCTGGGACGAGGCCGCCGCCGAGGACCCGATCCACCTCGCCGATCCCGATCCCGATCCGCGGGACTGCGGCGTCCCCGATCTCCGCGAGCGCCACCGGGGGTGCGCTGGACCCACCCCGGCCCGCGCCGCCCGTCGCCGCCCGCGCGGATCGAGTCGAGGGTCGGACGAGCGTCTCCACGAGGCTGTTCCAGCTGCCGCACGAACGGCACTGCCCCTCCCAGCGCACGAAGGCGTCGCCGCACGATTGGCAGACGTATCGACTCTGGGCCTTCACCACCGTCCGCCGCCGGAGCCGTCGTCGCCTAGTGCGTCTCGACGGGAGTCTTCACCTCGGCGGCGTGGATATCGAGGCCGGCCTCCTCGCCCTTGTCGACGACGATCATCGTGTGGGGCTCGTAGCGGCCGAGGAGAAGGTGCTCGGCGAGGACATCCTCGACCATGTTCTGGATGACCCGGCGGAGCGGACGAGCGCCGTAGGCGGCGTCGTAGCCGAGCTTGATGATGTGCTCCTTCGCCGCCTGCGTGACCTCGAGATCCATCTGCTGCGCTCGTAGCTGGTCGCGGACGCGAGCCAGCATGAGGTCGACGATCTTGGTGATCTCCTCCACCGTGAGGCTCCGGAAGACGACCGTCGCATCGATCCGGTTGAGGAACTCCGGCCGGAAGTTGTTCTTGAGCTCGGCCGCGACCTTCTCGCGCATGAGCTCGTACGACGCCTCGGCTCTCGACTCCGCCGTCTCGCCGGTGGAGCGGAAGCCCAGGGCGGAGTTCGTCTGGAGCTGCCTCGCGCCGAGGTTGGAGGTCATGATGATGATGGAGTTGCGGAAGTCGACGCGTCGGCCCTTCGCATCCGTGAGGTGACCGTCCTCCAGGATCTGGAGGAGGATATTGAACACCTCCGGATGGGCCTTTTCGACCTCGTCGAGGAGCACCACACAGTAGCTCTTGCGGCGGACCGCCTCGGTGAGCTGGCCTCCCTCATCGAACCCGACATAGCCCGGGGGCGCTCCGACGAGCCGGCTCACGTTGTGGCGTTCCATGAACTCGCTCATGTCGATCTTGATGAGCGCGTCCTCGCTCCCGAACATGAACTCGGCGAGCGCCTTCGCAAGCTCGGTCTTCCCGACACCCGTCGGACCGAGGAAGATGAATGAGCCGATCGGGCGCTTGGGGTCCTTGAGACCGGCCCGCGCCCGGCGGACCGCCCGCGAGACCGTCCCGATCGCCTCTTCCTGGCCGATGACCCGTCCGTGGATCGTTTCCTCCATGTGGAGGAGTCGCTCGGATTCCTCCTGGGCGATCCGGGTGACGGGGATGCCCGTCCACATCGCGACGACCTGAGCGATCTCCTGTTCGCCCACCGTGGGCTGGTCCGAGGCGACCTGACCCTGCCATTCCGCGCGCAGGGACTCGACGTGGTCCTTGGCCGCCGACTCTGCCTCGCGGAGCGTTGCGGCCTGCTCGTAGTCTTGGCCGTTGATCGCCGCGTCCTTCTCCTTCGTGATCCGCTCGAGTTCGCGCTGCGCCTCGCGGAGCGGCGGCGGAGCCGACGCATATCGCAGGCGGACACGGCTCGCCGCCTCATCGATGAGGTCGATCGCCTTGTCCGGCAGGTGGCGATCCGTGATGTAGCGGATCGACAGGTCGGCCGCCGCCTGCACCGCCTCGTCGGTGATCGTCACCTTGTGGTGCTGCTCATAGCGCTCGCGGACGCCCTTGAGGATCTCGATCGTCTGCTCGAGTGTCGGCTCTTCGACCATGACCGGCTGGAAGCGGCGTTCAAGGGCGGCGTCGCGCTCGATGTACTTGCGGTACTCGTCGAGTGTCGTGGCGCCGATGCACTGGAGCTCGCCGCGGGCGAGTGGTGGCTTGAGGATGTTCGCCGCGTCGATCGCGCCCTCGGCCGCTCCGGCCCCGACGAGCGTGTGAAGCTCGTCGATGAAGAGGACGGCGTCGTTCGTGTTGCGGAGCTCCTCGATGATCTTCTTGAGCCGCTCCTCGAACTCGCCGCGGTACTTGGTGCCGGCGACCAGCGACCCGATGTCGAGGGTGAGGACCCGCTTGTTGAGCAGTGTCTCCGGGACGTCGCCGCTGACGATCCGGTGGGCGAGGCCCTCCACGATGGCCGTCTTCCCGACGCCCGGTTCGCCGATCAGGGCCGGGTTGTTCTTCGTCCGCCGCGAGAGGATCTGGATGACCCGTTCGATCTCCTTCTCTCGGCCGATGACCGGGTCGAGCTTGCCTGCCCGCGCGGCGTCCGTGAGATTGATCCCGAGCTGGTCGACCGTGGGCGTCTTGCTCGCCCGCTTCGTCTCCGGCGTCGGACCGGACGCGGAGCTCTGGGACAGGACCCGGATCACCTCGTGACGGACCTTGTCGAGGTTGACACCGAGGGACTCGAGCACGCCGGCTGCGATGCCCTCTCCCTCGCGGACGAGGCCGAGGAGCAGGTGCTCCGTGCCGATGTAGTTGTGACCGAGCCGCCGGGCCTCGTCGATCGCGAGCTCGATGACCCGCTTCGCCCGAGGCGTGAGGCCGACCTCGCCCACGACGGGCCGATCGCCGCGACCGATGATGAATTCGACCGCCGTGCGCACCTTCGGCAACTCGACGTTCATGTTCTCGAGGACGCGCGCGGCGACACCCTCGCCCTCGCGGACGAGACCGAGCAGGAGGTGCTCGGTGCCGATGTAGTTGTGGTTGAACCGCTGCGCCTCGTCCTGCGCGAGAGTCAGGACTTTGCGTGCGCGATCCGTGAACTTGTCGAACCGATCCATCGAGTCGAACGCCTGTTCCTCTTGCCGCCGAGTGGGAGCCCCGAGGGCATGCTAGCACGACGGCCCGCCAGCGCAACGAGGTGACGGCCGTGCAGCCCGTCCGGCACGAAGGATCGACCGGCGATGCGTGGGCCGCGGGCCCGGCGGCCCGCGATGGACGACCGCAGGGTCAGGCGGTCAACCCTCGGTCGGGTGGGCCGTCGCCGATGTGGGCGGTGTCGCCGGCTCGGGCTCGGTTTCGGCCTCAGGCTTGGGCCCAGGCTTGGGCTTGGGCTTCGGCTCAGCCACGGGCTCGGGCTCGGGCTTCGGCTCGGGCTTCGGCTCAGCCTCGGCCTCAGGCTTGGGCCCAGGCTTGGGCTTGGGCTTCGGCTCAGCCACGGGCTCGGGCTCGGGCTTCGGCTCGGGCTTCGGCTCAGCCTCGGCCTCAGGCTTGGGCCCAGGCTTGGGCTTGGGCTTCGGCTCAGCCACGGGCTCGGGCTCGGGCTTCGGCTCGGGCTTCGGCTCAGCCACGGGCTCGGGCTCGGGCTCGGGCTTCGGCTCGGGCTCGGGCTCATCGACGGGCTCGGGCTCGGGCTTCGGCTCGGGCTCGGGCTCGGGCTTCGGCTCGGGCTC